>NZ_JAAHHM010000001.1:0-204050 GCF_010692445.1 Moorena sp. SIO3E8
GGTAGCACTGGTGAGAGTCTTGAACTGACCCACAATCCTAAAAATGACTTGCCAAGTCTGACGCGAAATGGTAAAGACCATGACTGGTCAAAACACATTGACCTGTACAAACCCGTTAATGGGAATGTACCGATTTCTCTAGGTTGGAAAACAGGTAATCTCCGGGTTGAAGCAGGGGATTTGGTGTTTCAACATTGATTGATAAGTGTTGATTTATCATCGCTAAATATTCCCTAAGAGGATGTCTGAAACCAATAGTCAGAAATGCAATGGTAATACAAGTCATTTTGTTAACGAATAAAGTTTATTACAAGCTTCATTATTATGGAGTTTATACTAACTGGAGTTGAGTCTAAACTCCAGTTGAAATCGGTCTAATTTGTTCAAGTCAACAAGTATTCTACAAATATTACACAGTTATACTACAATAATAGTAAGCTATTAGCTAACTAAAACTCCTAAAACTAATTAGAGGGTATTGGCAGGAAATCGTAACCGCTGGAAGTGTTCTGCTTGGGAAGAATTTTTACCAGTTGGACTGAGCCATTGCGATCGCCTGAACGCAAAAACCGAATTGAACCAGATACTCCAGGCGCTACAAAATCTGAGGCTGAGAGGGCTTCTTGAACACCAGCACGAGTAGGATTACGTTTCAGGGCTTCTATCAAAGCTTGGGTTCCATCGTAAGCCATGGCTGTGCGCCAGTTAACCTCGGCATTCCAAAGGGCTTTGGATTTACGGACAAAGTCTGACTGAGGGTTGCTATCAATATCCCAAAAAACAGCTACCACCATTTCAACAGCGTTTTCTGCACCTTTCTCTAAAGTTTTGGGAGAATACATTACATCTCCTCCCAACAAACTTAGACGTTTACCATTGACCTTAACAACCTCCAAAGCTTGATCTATAACTGCTGGGTTAGGAGCTAAAAATAGCACCTGTGCTCCCCGCTCAATCGCTTGTTGTACAGGTGTAGCAGGATTAAAATCTGGATTGGAGATGTCAATCTCATCAACAACTTGTCCTCCTCCTAGGGAAACCGCTGTGACAAATTCAGTTCTGAGAGACTTGCTGTAGTCACTCTTAGAATTATAGAAAACCGCTGCATTCTGCTTTTTCAACTGGGTAAGCATGTAGTTAGCTAAGGCTCTGGCTGAAAACGCATCATTTGGCACTGAGCGAAACACATAGGGGCTAAAGTTTGACAACTTTACGGAAGTACTAACAGCAGAGATAGCTGCTAGTTTACCGGAATTATATACTTCTCCTGCGGCTAAGGTTACACTGCTAGCGGAATGACCAATTACACCTAATATTTCCCGATTGTTGACCAATGCTGACGCAATTTTTTTAGCAGTATCGGGATTTTGATCATCACTCGTAATCACTACTTTGAGGGGTACGCCATTAATTCCCCCAGTTTGATTGATTTCATCTTGAGCTTGAGCAACGCCACGCAAAATTGCTAATGTACCATCGGGGTCAGTAGCAATCGGTCCAGCGACAGCAATAGTATAGGATTTCTGATTACCAATGCGAGCATTATTGAGATAAATTAGAGTTTCAGGAGCGTTGGGGTATTTCCGAATTGCTACTTCAAAGTCACTCACGGCTTTGTCATAATCACCAGCAGCCATGGCTTGCATACCCTGTTGTTTGGTAGCTTGGAATTGGGGATTTAGAGTGCCTACCTCTTCTGTTTTAACTAGGGGCTTTTCCCCAAGGCTAATTCGAGCTTGAATATCAGGCTGCGGAGTTTTATTAAATAAAAATAACCAGATTAAATAGATAAGGATGCCAATAACAGTAGTGGCGACACCGATGGGAAGCAAGAACCGACGAAGGTTTTGAGATCCAACTCCTGAAGACTGAGACCCAGCAAACGGTTGCGCCGATGATGCTGCTGTTGCCGAAAGTTGAGATGGTGGTAATGAAATCTCTGTGGGTTGAGGTTGCCCAGACTGTGGTATCGATGGAATGGCTGTTGAGGGGACTGGAGAGTACTGTTGCGGAACTAGTGTCGGTTGTATTATTGTCGGCTGTTGTACTGATTGCTGTTGTGGTAATGAGACTTGTGGGTATGACTCAAGAGCCTGTAGAACCTCTATGGCAGACTGGTAACGTTCCCTAAAATGGTAGCGCACCATCTTAGAGAGAATCCACTTTAAGTGATCGCTGATCTTTGCCCAAGGTTCCCAAATCACTTCTCCAGTATTAGGGTCTTCTTGAATTTGATTAATCGTTAAGCCAGTTACTGCCTGGATAGCAATCATGCCAAGACCATAAATATCACTGTTGGCACGAGGATTACCTCTACCTTGTTCTGTGGACATATAACCAGGGGTTCCAACAGCGATTGTGCCACTGACTTGATGGTTGGGTCCGCGAATTTGCTTGACTGTGCCGAAGTCAACTAAAACCAGCTTATTGTCCCGATGTCGTCGGATGATATTATCGGGCTTGATATCACGATGGATAACTCGATTTTGGTGGATAAAGCTGAGAGCTCTCAAGACTTCCTGAAGCATTTGACGAACTTGGCTTTCAGACCAGCTTTGACCAGGTTTGATTTCACTGCTGAGGGTGTTTCCTTCAATAAACTCTTGAACCAGGTAAAACTCTTCATCTTCCTCAAAGTAAGCTAAAAGCATCGGAATTTGGTCATTCTTCCCCAGTCTCTCTAGAGTTTCGGCTTCAGTTCGGAACAAACGTCTGGCATTTTCCAAGGATTTGGGATGGTTGCTAGGTGGCTTCAGTTGTTTGATAACACACTGGGGATTAGTGGGTCGGCGAGTATCTTCGGCAATGTAAGTTTTTCCAAATCCACCTTGGGCTAAGGTATCAATTACTCGATAACGCCGATCAAGTAAATCATTTGGCTTGAGGTCTTTCATAAAAGTTTTTAAGGTTCAAAAGGTGTGAATCCTGATATAACTTAATAGAACTTATCCAGCTCAAACCAAGAATCAAGGTTTTAGCCAATAGGGAACTTCGGATCACCGAACTATGGATCAGAGAATTACAGAAGTTTTACACTATTTATCTATCTGGCAATCTTTTGTAATTGATGAACAGTAGCAGCGACCCCCTGACGACCTGACCCCCTCAGTAATCAGTACTACTATCGACATGGCATGGCAGGATTGAAGTAGAGCAGAGTTACCTGATTCTGGGGGAATCAGTAACTAAGCGAGATAGTTGTTCATTTACATGATTCACTAGTTTTCTTTTCAATACCACATTTTAGATTTTTTGTCAATACTATTTTCCCTGATAATCACTGGCGTGTGATATAGCGCTATAGTTTTGCGGCTGCCAAGCCATGGAATTCTATTCAGTAGACGTAAAACTGACGAAATAATCAAGGTTTCAGCGGTTGTTTACCTGTTCGTAATCTCCGTTCCCGTAGCGTGACCTACGGTCAACCGCTTTTGGTAAACAACAAAAAATCCCCCACCGGAAGGCAGGAGATTTAAATTAATTACCTACAATTTAAATACCTAAAAAGCTAGTTTCAGCAACCATTAGCCAAATGCACCAGCTGTCGAGGCAATCAAGAATGCGGCGTAGGTAAGTATATAACCAACCGTGAAGTGGGTTAAACCAACCAGACGAGCTTGAACGATGGACAGCGCAACAGGCTTATCCTTCCAGCTAACCAAGTTAGCCAGAGGAGTACGCTCGTGTGCCCAGACCAAAGTTTCGATTAGCTCTTGCCAGTAACCACGCCACGAGATCAGGAACATGAAACCAGTTGCCCAAACTAGGTGTGCGAAGAGGAACATCCAAGCCCAGACAGACAGGTTGTTGGTTCCAAACGGGCTGTAACCATTGATCAACGGAGCAGAGTTAGCCCACAGGTAATCCCGGAACCAGCCCATGAGATAAGTAGAGTTCTCATTGAACTGAGCCACGTTATTTTGCCAGACGCACAGATGCTTCCAGTGCCAGTAGAAGGTCAACCAGCCTAAGGTGTTCAGCATCCAGAACATGGCGAGGTAGAAGGCATCCCAAGCAGAGATGTCGCAAGTACCGCCACGACCAGGACCATCACAAGGGAAGGCATAACCGAAGTCCTTCTTGTCGGGCATTAGCTTGGAACCACGGGCATCCAGGGCACCCTTGACTAGAATCAGGGTGGTGGTGTGCAAACCTAGAGCGATCGCATGGTGTACCAAGAAATCGCCAGGACCTATGGTCAGGAACAGGGAGTTAGCTCCGCTGTTGATGGCATCTAGCCAGCCAGGAAGGTAAGCTGCACCAGTGCCAGAAGCTATGCTATCGGGATTAGACAGCAGGGTGTCAAAGCCGTATAGCAGTTTACCATGAGTCGCTTGGATGAACTGAGCAAATACTGGCTCAACCAGGATTTGCTTCTCGGGGGTGCCGAAAGCAACCACGACGTCGTTGTGGACATAGAGTCCTAAGGTGTGGAAACCTAAGAACAGAGTTACCCAACTCAGGTGAGAAATCAGAGCTTCTTTGTGTTCCAGCATCCGGGCTAACACATTATTCTTATTAGCCTCTGGGTCATAATCCCGCACAAAGAAGATAGCACCATGAGCGAAGGCTCCAACCATCAAGAAACCAGCAATGTACTGATGGTGAGTATACAGTGCTGCCATGGTGGTGTGATCCTTTGCTATGAAAGCATAGGGCGGCATCGCATACATGTGTTGGGCTACCAAGGAACAGACCACACCCAAACAAGCCAGGGCTAAGCCCAACTGGAAGTGGAGAGAGTTGTTGATGGTGTCATATAGACCCTTGTGACCCTCACCTAAGAGGCCCCCAAAGGGAGTACCTGCTGGGGGATTGTGGGCACTATGAATCTCCTTGATGCTGTGACCAATACCCCAGTTGGTGCGGTACATATGACCAGCAATGATGAAGATCACTGCGATCGCCAAGTGGTGATGAGCCATATCGGTCAGCCACAAGGACTCAGTCTGGGGATGGAAGCCACCCAAGAAAGTCAGAATCGCTGTCCCTGCACCGTCAGAGGTACCAAAGATGTGTCCAGCGGTATCTGGGTTCTGGGCATAGACTCCCCAATTCCCGGTAAAGAAAGGTCCTAATCCAGCTGCATGGGGTTTGACACTCAGGAAGTTATCCCAACCAACGTGCTGTCCGCGAGATGCGGGGATAGCCACGTGAATCAAGTGACCTGCCCAAGCTAAGGAGCTAACACCAAACAAACCTCCCAAGTGGTGATTCAGCCTAGACTCTGCATTCTTGAACCAGCTCAAGCTGGGGCGGAATTTAGGCTGTAAGTGCAACCAACCTGCAAACAGTAATAGGGATGACAACAATAACAAGAACATGGCACCACCATGCAGTTGGTTATTGGTTCTCATACCAATGGTGTAAAACCAGTGGTAAACACCGGAATAGGCGATGTTTACGGGGCTAGAAGCACCAGCTTGGGTGAAGGCATCAATTGCCCCTGAGCCAAATTGGGGATCCCAAATCGCGTGGGCGATGGGCTTAATAGTTTCAGGATCTTTAATCCACTCTTCAAAGTTACCTTGCCAGGCGACGTGGAACAGGGTGCCAGAAGTCCACAAGAAAATGATTGCAAGATGGCCGAAGTGAGAAGCAAAAATCTTTTGATATAGATTCTCCTCGGTCATGCCATCATGGCTTTCAAAGTCATGGGCTGTGGCAATCCCGTACCAGATTCGACGTGTTGTCGGATCTTGAGCGAGGTCCTGGCTAAATTTTGGAAATTTTGTTGCCATATGCTTTAAGGAAATTCTCCTCGCTGACCTATGAGACTTATGCAATCATGCTGCTCATTGTTTTTTCTTAATTAACTCCCTGGAACCGAAGTTCCAGGTTGCTTAGGGTATCGACAGGCGAGACACAGGTTATGGTATCCCACTCAAGGTTTGGCATCGATTCCTGGTCAGCGGTTATCCCACTGACAGCATTCGTGCCAGGAAGAATGACCAGGTAACGACGATTCCTCCCAGGAGGTAGTGAGCTACCCCCACAGCCCGACCCTGAGTGATGCTCAGAGCACGAGGCTGAATCGATGGGGCTACTTTCAATTTATTATGAGCCCAAACGATGGATTCGATCAGTTCTTGCCAGTACCCACGACCACTAAATAGGAACATCAGGCTAAAGGCAAAGACGAAGTGACCAGCTAGGAACATTATGCCGTATGCCGACAGAGCTGAGCCGTAAGATGTGATTACATTTGAGGCTTGTGCCCACAAAAAGTCCCGTAACCAGCCATTGATGGTGATCGCACTTTGGGCAAAGTTGCCATTGGCAATGTGAGACACACTTCCATCCGGGAATACTGTTCCCCAGACATCAGATTGCATCTTCCAGCTGAAGTGGAAAATAACCACAGAGATGCAGTTATACATCCAGAACAAGCCTAGGAACACATGATCCCAACCGGATACCTGGCAGGTACCGCCACGACCTGGACCATCGCAGGGGAAGCGGAAGCCTAAGTTAGCTTTATCGGGGATCAGACGTGACGAACGGGCAAACAGTACCCCTTTGAGCAGAATTAGTACAGTGACATGGATGGTGAACGCATGGATATGGTGGACCATAAAGTCCGCAGTACCCAGCTCAATCGGCATCATTGCCACTTTACCGCCTACTTCTACCATGCCTCCGCCAAAGGCATAGCTAACGGTTTCCAAAGCATTGGGAGCAGTTCCTCCCGGCGCTAGGTTGTGGATGTTTTGAATCCACTGGGCAAAGATTGGCTGTAGCTGAATCGCCGTATCAGAGAACATATCCTGAGGACGACCCAAAGCCCGCATCGTGTCGTTGTGAATGTAAAGACCAAAAGAATGGAAACCCAACCAGATACACACCCAGTTCAGGTGAGAAATAATTGCATCCCGGTGACGGATCGCCCTGTCTAATAGGTTGTTCACATTCTTGGCTGGGTCATAGTCCCGCACCATGAAAATAGCACCATGGGCTGCACCTCCAACAATACAGAAGGCACCAATCCACATATGGTGGGTAAATAGGGACAGCTGAGTACCATAGTCTGTTGCGATGTACGGATACGGAGGCATCGCGTACATATGATGAGCAACAATGATGCTCAGGGAGCCTACCATAGCTAGGTTAATCGCTAGCTGGGCATGCCAAGACGTAGTCAGGATTTCATAAAGACCTTTGTGTCCTTCGCCAGTGAACGGACCCTTGTGAGCTTCTAGAATTTCCTTCATGCTTTGACCAACACCGTAGGTATTACGGTACATGTGGCCAGCAATGATGAACAGGACTGCTAGAGCTAAGTGATGGTGAGCGGTATCTGACAACCACAATCCACCGGTTACCGGATTCAGACCACCATGGAAGGTGAGGAAGTCAGAGTAGACACCCCAGTTCAGGGTGAAGAAGGGGGTTATGCCCTTAGCAAAACTGGGATAAAGATCTACCATCAAGCTCTTATCTAATATGAACTCATGGGGCAGTGGAATCTCACTAGGAGCCACCCCAGAATCCAAGAGCTTGTTGATGGGCAAAGACACATGGATCTGGTGACCTGCCCAACCCAGGCAGCCGCAGCCCAGCAGCACAGCTAAGTGGTGGTTCATCATCGACTCCACGCTCTGGAACCATGACAGTTTCGGAGCTTTCTTGTGGTAGTGGAACCAGCCAGCAAATAGCATCAGGGCTGCCATTACCAGACCACCAATAGCTGTTACGTACAGTTGGTAGCTATTGGTGATACCGGAAGCACGCCACAGCTGGAAGAAACCAGAGGTGATTTGGATGCCGTGGAAGCCCCCACCAACATCGCCATTCAAAATGCCTTGACCAACCACAGGCCAAACCACTTGAGCACTGGGCTTAATAGTAGTGGGATCACTCAGCCATGCTTCGTAGTTGGAAAAACGAGCACCATGGAAGTACATGCCGCTCAACCACACAAAGACAACGGCTAGGTGACCGAAGTGTGCACTAAAAATTTTGCGAGAAACGTCTTCTAAGTCACTGGTATGACTATCGAAATCATGAGCGTTAGCGTGAAGGTTCCAAATCCAAGTGGTGGTTTTGGGACCTCTCGCTAGGGTTCGATCAAAATGACCTGGCTTACCCCACTTCTCAAAGGAAGCTGGTACCGGGTCGTTATCGACCTCGAGTGGCATGAGGAATCTCCTCTCTAGACAAGGAACGACTAATACCCCTAGGGGAGTTTTATTTTTATGGATAAGAAAGCACTTTTCTAATCACTGCTTTCTAACGGAAGCAAGGACCTGTTCTGAATTTACGTCAAAACGGATACCTCCCTTAGAAGATAATAGGTCTTGCTTCAGGCGCTTTTTGAATTCAGTTAAAAATAGTTAACAATTTTTTGGATAATCGTTAACTATTTTCAATTAGCAGTATCAATAGGTATACCACTGTTTGTGTCTAAGCCGCCATCACAACAAATCAAAAGTAACTATAGGAAAAATCAATGATAATTTCTTCAAAATGTTACAAAACGTAAAGAAATGCTAAATATTTTAAAAAAAAGTGTCCTCAATCTATAAAGAGGACCCTCAAAGGTTAAACGTCTAGGGATATGGTTAATACAGAAGCGGAATATTTATAAAAAAGCGGAAGACTTGAAACAGGGGTGCGACCCCGGGTAGATCCCCTAACCAAGGGAACGGAAACCAAGAGGGCAAAAGTGAGAACAGACTTGATCATCCTGCCAATAGGCAACCCCAACCCTCATAGACCAACACCATTAGACAAGCAGCAAGACTAGAGGTCAACCTGTAAGTTAAGATTAAAGGCTGGTGATCAAAGGAGATGGCTTGTTGGGTAGGAACAGCCAGATAATCATGGTGAAAAGACTTTTTTTCTTCCTAATCACAACGATTTTAGTTTGGGGTCTGGTGGCCTGTGGAAGCGATCGCATCAAGACATCGAAGCGCTTTGGCATTGATGCCAGCTCCCAAACCAACCAAGTTAATCAGTTATCAGAAGTAGGGCCACCCCTAGCTATTCAAGAGCTTAGTGAGAGCCTAGAGGCTTACCAGCCTCAAGTCATCATTGTCAGACCTAGTGATGACATGGTGCTCGAAGATACAACAGTATCAGTGAAATTTCAGGTTCAGGACTTGCCAATTTTCCAAGATCCCGATCTAGGTATAGGTCCTCATCTGAACGTCATCCTGGACAACCAACCTTTCCAAGCCATCTATGACCTAGACCAACCTCTAATCCTAGAGGATTTATCCCCTGGCACCCATACCTTGCGGGCATTTGCCTCTCGCCCCTGGGATGAGAGCTTTAAAAATAAAGGTGCCTATGCCCAGACCACATTTCATATCTTTACTAAAACTGACGACAACAACCCAGATCCAGCCCTGCCACTGCTAACTTACAGCGTTCCAAAAGGCGACTACGGAGCAGAGCCGATTCTACTGGACTTCTATTTGACGAATACGCCCTTGAGTAATACCCCTGTCCAGCTAGTGGATCAAGACAATCTCGATGATGATAGTGTTGATTGGCATATTCGGGTTACTGTGAACGGTAAAAGTTTCCTACTCGACCGTTGGGAATCGATTTATCTGACAGGGTTTAAAGAGGGCAAAAACTGGGTAGAGTTAGAGTTTCTCGATGAACAGGGCAACCCAGTCAAGAATGTTTTCAACAACACAGTACAGGTGATTAACTACCAGCCTAATGGTGAAGACACCCTTTCCCAGCTAGTACTGGGTCAACTCTCGGCTGAGGAAGCTGGTGGTATTGTAGACCCCAACTATCAGCCACCGCCAACCCCAATACCTGTACCAGAAGAGACACCAGCTCCGAGTCCATCACTGACTACTTCGCCTACAGTAGAGCCAACACCAATACCGTCGGTTGTTCCTATAGTTGAAGAACCTCTCACCTCTGAACCGACTTCCCTAGAACAAGAAACTACAGAAGAAGACACTACATCACCAGGAGAATTAGCCCCTACTGAAACAGAGCAAATACCAGAACTAGAGGAATCTGTAACACCCAGTGAACTGCCAATAATTCTGGAGGAAGCAACCCCTGAGGTTGAGCCCAACCTACCTGAGCTGGAAACAACTTTGGAAACAGAAGAGCTGGTTCCTGCTAGTGAAACCCCAGCACCAGTTGAGGAAGCAACTACTGCAGCTCAATCAGTAAGCCCTCTAGCTGAACCGTCAGAAAAGCCAAAATTAAACATTTGGAGTCGCTTTGGCAGTTTCTTCGGACGTTCTCCTGTCACCCCTAGCCCCTCACCTGAAGTGCTAGAAGAACTGGACATTACATCAGAGGAAGCTGTGGTAGCACCAAGTGAATCTGAGTCCACTACTGTTGTTGATGAGATATCGGAAGAAGCGGTAGTAGAGACCGGGGAGTCTGAATCCACTACTGTGGTCGAAGATAGTTCTGAACAACCGGCGGTAGCACCAAGTGAATCTGAGTCCACTACTGTTGTTGATGAGATATTGGAAGAAGCGGTAGTAGAGACCGGGGAGTCTGAGTCCACTAATGTGGTCGAGGAGATACAGGAAGAACCGCCAGTAGAGACCGGGGAGTCTGAGTCCACTAATGTGGTCGAAGAGATATCGGAACAACCGGCAGTAGAGACCGGGGAGTCTGAATCCACTAATGTGGTCGAAGAGATATCGGAACAAGTGATAGTGGCTCCCACTGAATTGGACCTGAGCTCATGATCAGACTGACTATATCATCCGGCGGTTTGATCAACCTGGCTGCCAGGAGGTTAATCCCATAGAACGGGTTGAGCACGAACTCAAGGGATGGCGAGAGTGGTCAAACTTGAATGCGATCGCACAGTGAGAACAGGCAGTTAGCCCATGGTTCGATCAACTGTTTGAGCATCGGCCAGCAATCCCCACTGGGTTAGGGATTGCTGGCCGATGCTCAATGTGCAGCTGGCGCTGGCTCCCCTGTTCCCTTCCTGCATCAATTTCAGTACTGAAATCGATTGTTATGACTTCCTTTATTAAGTTTTTTTTGTACTGGTGCAAGCTCTCAGTATAACTCCCCAAACTTTTCCCGATAACGAGCCAACAACGATTCCCTATCTGCTAGTTGAGTTATTAGGTATTAGCTATAAACTCTATCTATAAGTAGTGTTGGTTTAAGAGTTTCCCTGGGTAATCTAGGATTAGGCGATAATTAGGGCTTGCTGATTAACTCTCATGCGCATTGACAGATAAAGGTTTTCGCCTTTTTGGGTCGAAAAAAGTGCAAGCAAATCGGTCCAAAAAGCTCAAAAAGTTAGGATTTTGGGCAGACAAGGGCAGAAAAATCAAGGGAGAATTCTTCGGACTACCTTCTATATAATTCTCCTAACTCCTGACTCCTGACTCCTGACTCAATCCCTTACCAAAAGACTTTTTCAGCAAACCCTAATTACCGATTCAGCCTTCAGCCTTAATACTTACTAACAGTTTGTACTAATCAAAAATACTGGAGTAGATAAATCAGGTGAAACCCTATTTACCAATCCAACTATTAACAACATTATTTGTAATCACAACCAGCACCGTGACTCCTGCTGTTTCTAAAGCTCAAATCGATTTACCCTGTTTCATGCGGGATGCCAATGGCAATCTGATTGACCTTGGCAAACTTTGCGGCATTTCAAAGCAAAACAGTTCAGGAGTGATTACAATCCCGATCAAACGTCGAGTCTATAACACTCCTGTAATTGATGTCACTTTTAATGGTAAACGAACCTTTGAAATGGTGGTTGATACAGGAGCATCCGTCGTGACAATTACCCCAAAAATGGCAAAAGCTTTGGCATTGAAGCCAGAAGGAACTGCCACGATGGATACAGCTAATGGTACAGTTGATGTACCCCTGGGTCGCTTGACCTCCGCTGCCGCAGGAGGGATTGTGGCTAACAACCTACTAGTTGCTGTTAGTCCATCCCTGTCAATTGGACTGCTAGGACACAATTTCTATCAAGATTATGATCTCACGATTAAGCAAGATGTCATTGAGTTGCACCTTCGGTAATCCGTAAGGTTAAACACACGCTCTTGACAGAGGTTTGGGGAACTCGCCAACAAGAAAGCGATCGCTTAATCAAATCAATCATTTGGGATTCCGTCAGGGTAGAGGCTGCTTCATCCCACATCACCCTGATCACGCGACCTCTACGCACTAGGAACTCGAAGACAATTTCACCAGCTACCCCTAGGGGTAGGTTCAACCGTTGCAGATGTTGGGTTAAACAAGTTGTCCCTATTTCATCTAATCCCTTAACTCTGACCAACTGTAACCTGTGATGGCTGATTGCCGCTGAGCTTAATATCTCTGACTTCACCTTTTGAATCAATCTAGGACAGACCAAGGTCAATTCAAAATTATTCAATTCCAAATTATCTGGTGATTGATTGGCTAAATACTCCTCATTGATAATTTTTGATTCCTGATGACTATAATAGGGATTATCATTATGATTTTTTCTATCCTGAAGTGTCTTAGAAGTAATATACTCCTGAGGGATAATTTCTGATGCCTTACCGGGAGCATATAAATTATCATTATCATTAGTTAGCTTAGATTTGTGGTACCTGTTTTGCCTATACTCTGACTGTTGAATCCAAGCTTTGGTTTTAACCCCTAATTTCCTATATTCAGTTATTGGTAGGACAGACCTTGGAATAGGAGAAGACCAGGCCGTGGGAGAAGACAAGGGATAGAGGGAAAACAGTAACGATCGGTTGATCTTAGAGTTCTTCGGTGTCCCCTTTTTCCCCTGGTCATGAGGCAATAATTTGGAATTGATGTCAATTTCTGCTTGTCTGGTGCTGCCCTTATCCCCCACTCTCAACCCTGAACGCCACTTTTGTAGCCTGAGTCTATCCTGAATTGCACTAGCAAAAGTACTTTTGATCATGCCTTCCCAGTTAACTCCTTCTGGGATTGTTACTGGTACTTGCATCGATATGAGGTGGCTTTCTCCTGTAACCGGTACCTGATCACTGACAGCAACAAAAGCGGTGTACTGGCACAATAGTTGATAACTCAACGCTGTTTCCGTCACTGCCTCTACCCCAGCTTTAGTTTCACAGCTCAACATTTGCTGCATCAAGTGTTTAATCCTTGCTCTACCCCAAAGCTGAGCAATGGCTGGATTGTCGGCTTGATCGAAATTGAGGTTAAATCTTTTCTCGTAGTAACTACCATCGGCCCTAGTAGCCGTAATTCTGAGAGCACTAGTAGGGGTTTTCAAGTTGCTAACCTGCAACTGTTCTGCCTGGAACTCTTGAATGGGAGAAATACGTCCACAGATAACCAAAGGCTGCTGGGTAAATAGATCCGGAGTGCGATTGGGATAAATTATTGCTTCCCCTGAGCCTTCCCAAGTAACGTGAATATTGGTTAGCACTGGGTTATTTATTTGACGGAAAAACTGTTCCGCTACTGCTTCAGTTGGTTCATCTTGACGCACGATTCTAGCTATTCCCCGTCCAATTTCAGCTAAGCGATTCAGCAGAAACCGGTTCGGAGAACTGCCGACACCAAAGCTATAGATGCGATTTCCAGGTTTAAGCTGTTGCTGTACTTCTGCTAGTACCTGATTCTCATTGCTAATGTAGCCATCACTTAGCAGTACAATACTCCGTAGTCGTCCCTCTGGTGCAGCTGGTAAATTCAGCAAGTTACGAATACCTTTGAGTAAATAGGTACCACCGTTGGCTTTTAATTGATTGATGTAGTTAATCGCCTTTCTACAGTTTTGGGGGGTATTCGATAAGGGTTTGGTAGATAGCTGGGTAGCAGTATCTGAAATATCAATAATGGTAAAGGTATCCTTGGGATTGAGTCCATTAATAAACCGACGCATCAATTCCTGAGACTTTAGCAGAGGATCCCCCATTTGAGAACCAGAGGTATCGATTAAGAACACCACATCCTTTGGCACAATCTCATCGATGCTATAGTCCAACGCGGGGATAAGATACACAGCAAAATGATTGCCCCGTTGATCTGCGTGGGTAAGTACTGTTGTCTGAGTGTACTCCTTGGCAATCCCATAGCGTAGAATCAGGTCTTTGTTGGGAATCGTATCTTCCTGACTCAGTTTGACCCGCAGGATTTGCCCCTTTTGTTCAATGTTGAGTTGTTCAATGTTAATCTGATGGGAGGTAGAACAAACCTCTGTAATTGCTACTCCAGCGTCAATATCGATAGTTACTCCAATGTCATGACCTGAGCGCATGTCTGGCGGAATCAAGGGTGGACTGATCCGGGAAGCATCGGGAACGCAGTCAGTATCCCCACTCTCATCAATGGGAGTACCAGGTATGAAACGGGGGCCAACTACCATTGGGAAGACAAATTCATAATTACCCCCCTGGAACTGTAGCTGATCGGTATAGCGAAGGGTGACCTCAATTTGCTCCCCTGGTTTAATGTGAGCCAGAGATTGAGTAAAAATATTATCCCGTTCTTGCTCTAAGAGTCCCGCAGTCCGCCCCTGACTGCAAGCTTCCTCGTAGATAGTTTGAGCGTCTTCCCGTTTTTTGATATTGCCCTCAATTATGCGATCGCTTAATTTAATCTCCATCTCATCCACCGCTGCTTCATCCGGTAGTGGAAAGATATAGACCGCTTCTAAGGGTTCGCTGAAAGGATTGTCAAAGGTCTGTGTGACCTGTACCCGTGACATGTGACCGGTAATTTTGGCGTAAACCTCTGTATGTTTCAGAGGAAATACCGAGTGTTCCTCCTCTTCGTTAACGTATAGTCCCCCTAGCAACTGCTTGGAGCATAATAGTGCATGAGTGGGCATGGGCATTTACCTTAAGATTGAGCAAATGGGTGAGCTTCGCTACTGTCCCTATCAGTAGCAAGGTCCTTGGTAGACGCACCATGCTAGCCACAAATCTCATCATAAATCCTTACCAAGAGTGAACTTGGGTCAATCTGCCTTTTAGTTAGCCATCATAATCGCTGTCAATCTCAATATCGAGAGTTTCTTGATCTACCCTTACATACAAAATATTTGGATGACAGCAGACTTGACAATCTTCGATATAGGATTGCTGTTCACCAGCGCTTAGATCTACAAAGGTCAAATTGGTTTCACCACAATAGGCACAGGAATATTGAGCAGTCTCTTGCATTCAGTCAGAATTTTCTTTGAGTGTAGCAATAATTGTATTGGGTCAGGGCTGACGGAGATCACAACTAACCTATGAAATTGGTAACTGATAAATTGACATGCTGAGGGTCTGTTATTGACTGGTCTGTTGTTGACTGGTTGTTTGTTGAGGTTTGACGGTTGACGGTTGACGCTTGACGCTTGATGGTCAACCATGAACAAAAATTCAATTCACAACAGCTGATGACTAAACCATCTCGATCGTTACCACTAGGATGCATTTTCCGCCCTGCCTGTGCTAAGGATACCTGGGCAATTCTTAAATTAATTCTGATTGCTAAACTAGAGCCTACCCAGTTACGTTGGACTCAGTTTCGGGTGATTGAATTTGAGGGGCGTGTGGTGGCTTGTGGACAATTGCGCAACTTTCCCGATGCCCAAGAATTGGGGAGTTTGGTTGTGGCACCTAAGTGGCGCAATCAGGGCTTGGGGAGTTATCTTATGGAAAATCTAATCAAAGAGGCAACTCAGCCTCTTTATCTCGAATGCATGGGTTGGCTGACCCCATTTTACACCCGTTTCGGTTTTGTATCGGTATCCTGGCAAGACTTACCCAAATCCCTGAAATTTAAGTTTGGCTTGTCCAAACTAGCAACTACACTATTCCGTATTCCTCTATCCATTATGACCTACCAACCAAAGGATGAAGGCTGAAGGATTAAGGCTAAAGGCACCTCAAGTAGCGTGGCCATTCGCGTAGCGTGGCCCAAAGGCCAAGGCCAAGTATAGACCTCTTGCAAAAATATTTTGAGTTACAATCGCACTTTTGGTAAAAATTAGCTGAATTGTATACTAGGCTTATACACAAAGAGAGTACAAAGCAAGTTTGTTAGTCTTAAGCGTACGCTAAATCAAAAATTGCAAAATTTATAATTATATCAAGAAAGACTTTTGCAAGAGGTCTATACATTAGTGATGGAGCGCGGTCTTGGGGAGGCAGCGCCGACCTGCGGGGGTTTCCCCCATGAGCGACTGCCGTGGTTTCCCCCATGAGCGACTGCCGTGGTTCCCCCCATGAGCAACTGCCGTGGTTTCCCCCATGAGCAACTGCCGTGGTTTCCCCCACTCGCGCTTTGCATCAAGACATGGAAAAAACGACTTTACGACCATTAATTACTATTACTAATCTGAACAAGGGCTGATGACAGACTTGACGGAGTTATAGTACTAATGTACTATAACTCAGTGCGTACGCACTGTGCCAGTTGCGTAACTTCTGAGTTACTCAGAATGTTTCAATAACGATCTCTTCCACACCAATATCTCTTAATTTATTTTCAATTTGGGATACAACATTTTTCAAGTTTAAATACATCAAGAAATATTTATTCTTTGTCAATCTATATACTAGGGCACCTTTACAGGCAGATGATGATAAATCGTAAGGTTTGTCGTCAAATTCAAAGTACTTTTGAAGAACGACATCATTTTCACCAAAACTTGGTAAATTTTGTAATTTAATCCAAGTATTTATCATTAAATAATCGCTATTTAAAACTGGTATAAAAGTATATATTCCGCGAAGCTCATTTATTGTTTTTATAACATCAGAATGTTTTAACATAGTCCGTAATCGTCCCATAATAAGGACTCATACCAAATCCTTTTCCCATACCCCCCTTATCGGCATAGCCCTACATTACTGACATACAAAGATTTAGTCGATATTCATAAAGGGGTTTTGACAAGCGGATTTGGTATCAAACTTACGATTGTGTTATCAAACTTTGAAAGCCGACACTCACCATCTACAGTACCATTCGTTATTAATTCTAGGTTTTTAAGAATAGCTTTTAGGCAGGAATGAGATATATTGGGGATGGTGCAACAGTAAAAGTGCTACGTACAGGTTTAGGAAAACGGTTATTGGGTAGGGCTAGTTTTACGTTAGTGAGAATCCTAGCCAGGATTAATTTCATTTCAAACAAAGACAACGCATATCCAATACACCGACGGCTTCCGCCACCAAAAGCCACAAATTCATAAGCAGAAAACTGTCGCTCCAAAAAACGCTCTGGTCTAAAATGATTCGGTTCTGGATATAAATCTTCTTGCCTGTGAGTTAAATATGTGCAAGGCAAAATGAATGTACCTGGTTCAAATTGGTAGCCCATAATTTCTACAGGCTTTTGGGCAATACGAAACGATGCCAAAATAACGGGGGGGTATATACGTAGGCTCTCGTGACAGACGGCATTCAAATAGGGAAGCTTAGTAATCGCACTTGAATCTGGATTATCGCCAAGAGTTTCTAATTCAGCCATAAGCTTCTCATAGACCTCTGGCAAGCGGTGAATCCAGTACAAAGCCCATGTTATGCTTATAGAAGTAGTTTCATGACCTGCTATTAATAATGTAATTAAATTGTCACGCATTTCCTCATCTGTCATCGGCTCGCCTTGCTCGTCGCGAGCACTCATCATTAAGCTAAGGATATCTTCACCTAATAACGCTGGATTATCCCGACGTCGCTTAATTTCAGCATAAATTATGTCATCAACCTGCTGGCGAAGGCGCACAAAACGCCCCCATAAACTCCAAGGCCCCCAATCTTGCTGTAGGGTATGGAAGTACAAAATGATAGAGGCCCAAGGATTGCTCGACAACTTCAGCTGTGAAATCAATGTTTGCTTAAGCTGTTGGAAGCTCGCTTCCTCATTTACCCCAAAAATAGCACGGATAATGAATTGCAGTGAGATATCTTGGATGGAACCCTGAACGTCAAAGCGTTCTCCTTTTTTCCACTGCATCATTTGTTGCTGAGTAATGTCACAAATCAACTGGCTATAAGCTCGCATCCGATCGCCATGAAAAGCGGGCATTAACATTTGTTTTAGACGTCTGTGAGGATCGCCATCTATCGTGGTTAGTGCAGTTTTACCTGAAAAAGTGCTTGGTAACTCTTGCATCGCTTCGGCTGTCTTAAAGGTTTGTGGGCTGGCTGTAAATAGCGCCTTCATGCCTTGGGGATGACTGACAACCACCGTTGGAGGATAGTTCAAAAAACCTATTGTAAAGATACCTCCATAGCGTTTAGCACAATCCTCTAAGTAATTGAGAGGATTAACTATGAGATTAATAGACTGTAGCAAGGCTGGGGTTTTTGGGCCATCAGGAAATTTCATGATTCTTCTCCTATTTTTGTATTTATGGACGGGTTTATAACTTAAGCCGGGATAAATTTAACGGTGTTGTGGAGTGCTGATTGCCCCACAACACCGCCTTAAAAATTAGCCTACGGACGACCCATAGGGTTAGCTGTTTGTGCTTTTTCTAAGGAGGATTTTAACTTTTCAGCTAGAGCACCAATGTATGGCTCTGTCATAATTGTCAGATGGTCTCCTGGAACAGGATGAAGTTCTACTTCTCCAGCAGAAAACTCACTCCATCCCCACATTGGATCGTTTTTTCTATTGTCGTAAAGCAGCCTATAAATATCCACACTAGGAGCAAGTTCTATCGGCACTTCGTCACTAGCTCGAAAGAGAGTAATCTGAGTTGGATAAACCTCCTGTGGAACGTAGCAAGAAGCCTTTTGACTTGCTCTCGCCACTTTAATCAGACCGCGAATTTGCTTAACTCCTGTTTCAGGAGGGAAAATATTGACCATTTGAAATTGCTCGTTAACATAATTTAATTGCTCATCAAAAGTCAGCTGTTGGAGAAACTCGTATGATACATCAATGTTTTTTCCAAACATACGACCAAAAATGCCAGCAATGCTGGTCAACATTTTTGCACTATTCCAATCTGTATCTAGCTTATGGCTGCCAGGCTTTGGTCGCTTCGTATCTGGTGCATGCATATCTAGAATAGCTAATAGAGCTACCTCATTTCCGTGCTTTTGTAATTGCTGGGCGACTTCAAAAGCCACTAATGCACCAAAGGAATGCCCCCCTAAAAAGTATGGACCTTCCGGTTGAATGGACTTTATTAATCCAATGTAGTGGGCCGCCATATCCTCGACTCGTGTAAAAGGTTCTGATTCTCCATCAAGACCAACAGCTTGCAAAGCATAGAACGGTTGCTCTTGACCTAAATAGCGCGACAAATGATAAAAGTACAGAACATTACCCCCTCCTCCGGCTATGCAGAAGAAGGGAGGCTGATAACCAGAAGTTTGAATGGGTACTAGCGGAGACCAAGAAATATGGTCTGATTCCTCCCGGAGAACTGTTGCTAGTTTCTCAATGGTCTGACCTTGAAATAAAGTTGCTAAAGATAAATTTCTTTGAAACTGCTCTTCAATTTGAGCCATCAAGCGAATGGCAACAATAGAATCGCCCCCAAGGTCGAAAAAGTTACTTTGGACTCCCACTGGGAAAACATTAAGAACCTCTGACCAAATTTGGGTGAGCTTTAGTTCTACAAGATCCCGAGGAGCCACAAAGGTTTCTTCCTCCAGATCGTGGAGATTATCAGGCACAGGGAGAGCCCGACGGTCAATCTTACCATTCGCAGATAACGGTAGAGCATCGAGTAACATCAACTTGCTTGGGAGCATATAGTCGGGCAAGTGTAATTGTAGATGTTTGCGCAACTGAGAAATCGGATCAGAACCACCAGATGATTTTGCAGGAGAGACTGAAGAGGTTAGCCACTGTTGAGCTTGGGCTGGCTCGATTTTTCCACCTACAAAGCTATACAGTAACATTTGATGGGATTCTAGCTTAAACAAATCGCTTAACTGTTGGAAATCTAAATTCCCGATCGGACACAAACCAATACCAAACTCAGGAGCCTTAGTCATCAACAACTGCCCAATATGCCCAGCCTCCAGCAAGCAAAATCTTTCTGCTAATTCCCCATACATGGGAGCGATCGCATCAAGTTTGGCAATCAAAAACAATGAAAAAGCAGCTTGTTCAAAAATTGGCTGATTCCCTCCGTAAATCTTATCTCCTTCAGCATTAATTAGTGTACTGATAAAAACTAAGCGGTGTTGTCGAGGACAATAATAATAAATCCCTTTTTCAACTCCAGTTAAACCTTCGGATTTTATCATCAGATAAGTCTGGACTGGATAAAGATTTCCTGCTGAAGGATAAAGATATTTCGGCAGCGGTTTATTTGCTAAACTTAACTGACGCAAGCAGCTTAAAAACTGGCTAAACTCTGGCAACTCCAATGGTTGCTGTTGAAACTGTCGATAACTTTGTCGCTGGAAATAAGCTTGGGTTAGGGCTTCCTCATCAATATCCAAAGGCAAATCTATACCCTTATTCGTTGACTCCAGGTTCCTTAGACCAGGTTGCTTGAGCTTAAACTCAATTCGTTCAACTGGGTCAGTGATTATCCCCTCTTTTTCACTAGGATAATAAGCTTCTGGCAACTTTGCTTGCGTTTCTGAGGGCACAATATAAGCTACAATTTTCTTCCTGTCTCTTGAGTCAGCTATCGCATTCACCACAGCTTTATTCACTAAGGAATTCCGCATTAGTGTTGCTTCAATTTCTCCCAACTCAATTCGATAACCATTAATTTTTACCTGAAAATCTTCCCGGCCAAGGAACTCAATATTTCCATCGGGTAGATAGCGTCCTAAATCTCCCGTTTTGTATAATCGCTCCTGGGTCAGAGGATGAAGAACAAAGTGCTTGGCTGTTTTTTCGTCATCTTTCCAGTAGCCTTGTGCCAATCCCAGCCCACCTATATAAATCTGTCCTGGAACCCACACCGGAGCAGGTTCCATCCATTGATTCAGGACATGCATGGTTTGATTACCAAGGGGTTTCCCGTAAGGAATACTCCGCCAGTTAGGGTCAACTTCTCCTATCGGATAATAAATCGACCAAATTGAAGCTTCTGTTGCTCCACCTAAGCTCACTACTTCTATACCTGTCCAGATAGCTTTGATTTGCTGCGGTAAATTCAACGGTATCCAGTCACCCGATAACAAAGCAAGTCGTAGTGGATGATGCTGTGGTGTGGATTGGGCTGAAGTGTACTCTACTAACATCTGCATCAGTGCAGGCACTGAGTTCCAAACCGTAACATGGTGCGCATTGATTAACGAGAGCCAATGTGCGGGATCTTTAGCTTTTGCTGCAGTTGGTATAACAATTGTGCCTCCTGCTGCTAAGGTGCCAAAAATGTCATACACGGACAGGTCGAAATTTAAAGCAGAAACTGCGAGAACTCGGTCATCAGCCGTAACACCAAAGCGCTGATTAATGTCGATAATTGTATTAACCGCTCCTTGATGGTCAATCATCACACCCTTAGGGATGCCCGTCGAACCAGAGGTATAGATGATATAAGCTAAATCCCCAGGCTGGTGCAATCTTTCTAAGGTTCTCTGGACTCCTATGTGAGGGTTATACTCAACATATACACACTCAATTTCTTCTGGCCACGAAAGACTTTGGTACAGTGCCTCTTGAGTGACAACCAACTGGATTTGTGCTTGTGTTAAAAGCGACCACTGACGTTGTTGTGGCAACCCTGGATCGATCGGTATATAGGTGCAACCAGCCATCAATACTCCCAGCACGGCAACAATCTGTTCCCATCCCTTGTTCATAACTACAGCGATGTGAGTGCCTGTAGTTGCTCCTAGTGACCGCAACTGGTGTCCTAGCTTGACAGCATGTTGGTATAACTGTTCGTAAGTTAGGCATAATTCTGGTGCGATCGCAGCAAGTGATGCTCCTCTTTGTTTCACCTGTTGCACAAACAAACCATCCAATGTCTGCTCAGAAGTTACGGTCTTAAGTTGATTAACCTGGTTTAGTTGTTGTATAACCTCTAGCTGCTGTGGTGGAAGCAGAGTCGGATATTTTTCCATCCAGATTGTCTCATCAGTAGCTAATTGCTGAAGATAATTGCAATAGCTACTGAACATATCGTCTAGCAGGTTAGCAGGGAATAGTTCTTCGATAGCATCCCAGTTGAATAATAAAGCTCCTTCTTCTTCTCTGACTTGATGGTCAAGCCAAACTTGTGGAGTTTGAGTAATGGAATAGACCATTTCCCCCAACTGGTTGACCAACCAATCTTGTTGAGCCATGTCACTGAAACCTAGAGTGCTAGTAAAGACAACCCCCATAGCTTGATAAGTGCCTCGTTGACGTCGTAGCTCTCGCTGCACTTCCACACCACTGACATAGCGATGGTCTAAATCCTCCCACAATCTTGCCTGTAGGCGTTGGGCACGCTCAACAAACGTGGCTACTATAGAGTTGTCAACTTCTAGCAGTGTCAGGGATGTGAAATCACCAACAATCTGGTTGACTTGAGGATGTAAAGGTAGACGATTAAAGAGTGTGAGATTGATGGTAAAATTAGGACTTTTACTCCAATAAGCTAAGACATCGCTAAAGGCTGCTAGTAAGATTCCAGAACCCGTCAAATTAATTGCACGAGCTTTGCTTTTCAATTTTTGCCACTGTTGAGCAGTAAGCTTTGCACTAAATCGTTTGAACTGAGGCTGTTTAAGAGCCGCTGGCTGTTGTACAAAGGGGAGTTCTGGTGCTGAAGGAAGTGTGGCAATTCGATCCCACCAATATTTTTGAGACTGTTGGTAATGCGGTGTGTCTTTAAGCTGGATTTCTGCAAGTATATAATCGCGAAATGAAATCTCTACCTTAGGAAGCTCTGTCTGTGGGTTATAGTACATTTCCAACCATTGTTGCCCCAGAATCATTAGACTCCAGGCGTCTGCAATTAAGGCATCAAAACTTAAGTGCAAACGATAACAATTTGTATCTACCTGAGTTGCACAAAACTTAAATAAAGGCCATGATTCGGCAGCAAAAATTTCGTGAGACATCTGCTGCCGAATGGTTTCTAAATGAGCATTAACGCTATTTTTTGAATGCCGACGTAAATCGAACACTTCAATCTGGTAATCCGGAACGTGACGTAAGATTTGCTGCTGTCCATCAGGCCGTACTACCACTCTCAGCATCTCATGGTGCTTGATAATTTTTTGCCAAGATTGGCTGAGATTTTCTATGTCTATATTTGGACAATCAAGCTCGACGTAAATATGACTAGATATATTTCCGAGTTCAAAAGTATCATTTCGTCCCACCCAATAAGCTTGTTGTATTTCTGTCAGTGGGAAGGGTTGGTGAAGCTCAGATGGTGCAGCAATAGCTGTTGGCAGGTCTAAATTTGAGGCTTTGAGCTGGGATGGTTCTTCTTGAATTAATTGACTTATAATTCGATCGAGTTGGGCTACAGTTGGAGATTCAAATAATCTCCGAAGAGGTAGTTCCACTGCAAAGACTTGCCGTAGACGGGTAATCAATTGGGTGGCGATTAGTGAGTGGCCACCTAGTTCAAAAAAGTTATCATTTAATCCAACTGTTGGGACTTTCAGCACTGCTGCGAAGATGTCGGAGATAGTTTTCTCGGTGACAGTCCGAGGAGGAACATATTCTTTTGAGTAAATCAGTTGTTCTTCTACTGGTGGGAGTGCTTTCAGGTCTATTTTGCCGTTCGGTGTTAACGGTAGGGTGTCTAAAGTTACAAATGCAGAAGGCACCATGTATTCTGGCAGCTTCTGTCTGAGAAATTCGCGCAGTTGATTAGTACTGAGTGATTCATCCTCACTGACTACATAGGCTACTAAGCGTTTGTTACTAGGAAGATCTTCTGTTGCGATCACTACAGCGTGTTGGATTTGTGGGTGGGTGCTCAGTAAGGCTTCAATTTCTCGTGGTTCGATGCGGAAGCCCCTCACCTTAACTTGGCGATCGATACGACCAAGGAATTCGATGTTACCATCACTTAAATAGCGAGCGAGGTCTCCTGTTTTGTAAAGGCGATCTGATTGGGAATTGGAGAAGGGATTAGGGATAAATTTTTCTTGGGTTAGCTCAGGCCGGTTGAGGTAGCCTCTAGCTAAACCATCACCTCCGATGTATAGCTCTCCAGGTACGCCTATGGGTAATGGTTGTAGGTGTTTGTCTAGGATGTAGATTTGGGTGTTAGCGATCGGGCAACCAATGGGTACAGAAGTCCCATTCACTCTTGATTGTTTGACCAGATAACAGCAGGTGAAAGTCGTATTTTCTGTAGGACCATAACCATTTATTAATTTACATTCTGGTAAAAACTCAACTACCTTTTGTACATGAGGTGGCGATAAAACGTCACCACCTGCCAACAATTGCTTCACAGATTTTAATCGATCCAAATGTTGCTCTACCATTAAATTAAATAGAGCTGCCGTTAGCCATAAAGTTGTGACTTTGTATTTCTCAATAAACCCTGCAATCTCTTCTAAAGTAGGAGTATGAGCGTACATTATCACTAACTTAGCTCCATTGAGTAAGCTCCCCCAAATTTCAAAGGTTGAAGCGTCAAAGGAAATAGGAGCTAGTTGTAAAAACACTTCTTGAGAAGTGAAGCTAGCGTAATTAGTTTCTTTAACTAACCGTACTACTCCCTGATGAATAACACTAACCCCCTTGGGAACTCCAGTAGAACCAGAAGTGTAAATGACATAAGCTAAATTATCGGAACATACCCCAACATCAAGATTATCCTGAGTGTTTTGCTCAATTTCTTGCCAATCTCTATCCAAACAAACCACCTGAGCTTGGTTTAGTGGTAAAGATTCGAGCAAAGATTCTTGAGTCAACAACACCTTAACATCCGAATCCGCTAACATATAACTCAAGCGTTCCTGGGGATAATTGGAGTCCAAAGGAACATAAGCACCACCAGCCTTAAGTATTCCCAACAGTCCTACCATCATTTCAATGGAACGCTCCACGCAAATTCCTACCAGCTCCTCTGGTTTAACTCCCATGCTTTGTAGGTGATTCGCTAGTTGATTGGCTCTTTGATTTAATTGGTGATAAGTTAATTGTTCCTGCCCAAACACTACTGCCACTGCATCTGGGGTTTTCTCCACCTGCTGTTCAAACAATTGATGGATACATTTATCTGTTGGATATTCCCTTGCAGTATCATTCCATTCAATTAACAATTGATGGCGTTCTGCTTCACTCAGTAAGGGAACTTCGTCAACTGTAAGTTGAGGATTAGCTACGATCTCTGACAACAAGTTCTCGAAATGATTAGCCATACGTTTGATGGTTGAATCATCAAACAAGTCTGTGTTGTACTCCCACGAGCCTACCAATCCTTCTTTAGTTTGAGTCATTGATAGAGTTAGATCGAACTTGGCAATAGTATATTCGTATTCTAGTTCGCTTATAGTTATGCCTGGTAATTTCAACTCGCCCATGGGAGCATTTTGCAAGACAAACATCACCTGAAATAAGGGTGAATAACTTAAAGAACGTTGTGGTTGTAAGGCTTCCACTACTTTTTCAAAAGGAATATCCTGATATTCATAAGCCTTCAGCGTAGTTGTTTTAACTTGTTCGAGCAGAGTCTCAAAACTAGGGTCGTCTTCAAAACGAGTTCTCAACACTAAGGTATTCGCGAAGAAACCAATTAAAGATTCAATTTCAATGTAATTTCGATTGGCAATAATTGAGCCAATTAAAATATCTGATTGACCGCTGTAACGATATAGTAAAGTTGCAAACGCTGCCTGCAAGGTCATAAATAACGTAGTTCCCAACTGGCAGGAAAGAATTTGCAGCTTGTCAGTTAAATCAGTATTTATACAAAAACGTTGGGTTTTACCTCGGTAAGTCTGTACAGAAGGACGTGGGCGATCGGTGGGTAAGTCAAGTAGTTCTGGCGCCCCATTTAACGCCTGTTTCCAGTAATCAATATAAGCTTCTCGTACCTGACCATTTATCCATTCTCTTTGCCACACTGAAAAGTCAGCATACTGAATTTCTAATTCTGACAAAGGAGATGGTTCGCCCCCATTAAAAGCTTGGTACAAGCTTGATAGTTCTTCGATCAATACTCCTATTGACCATAAGTCGGAGATAATGTGATGCATCGTTAATAATAATGCATACTCTTTCTCGTCTAAGCACAGTAAACTACATCTAATTAGGGGGGCACTCTCTAAATTAAACGGCGCGATCGCTTCTTGTTGTACATATTGGTATAAAGCAGATTCTCTTTCTTTTGCCTCTAGTTGCTGTAGATCGACTAAGTTTATTTTGATAGTGGTTTCTGGTTCAATAACTTGCCAAGGTCTACCGTCAACAGTCCTAAAACTGGTCTGTAATATCTCGTGACGATGCACTATTTCTGATAAGGCTTGCTCAAAAGCTTTGAGATTTAAATCCCCACTAATCCGAACTGCTCCTGGTATATTATAAGTTGGGCTTGTTCCCTCTAATTGAGCCAGGAACCACAGCCTCTCTTGAGACCAAGAAAGAGGTAATTCTCCCTTCTTATTTCTTGGTTTGATTGGAGGCGGAGTGAATTGATCTCCATCTCTTCTTAACTGTATTATTTTTCCATCTAATTGCTTTACAGTGGGTGATTCAAAGATCGCCCGGAGAGGAATTTCTATTTCAAAGCTTTGCCTAAGTCGGGAGATTAACTGGGTTGCTAATAGGGAATGTCCTCCCAATTCAAAGAAGTTATCATATATTCCTACATTTACTCGTCCAAGAACTGAAGTGAAAACATTAGCTATTATTTCTTGATTTGGCGTGCTTGGTGCTATGTATTCCTCTTCTAGACTCAAGTCAACATTAACTGCTAGTAATGCTTTGCGGTCTATTTTACCGTTGGGAGTTAACGGTAAAGTCTCTAAAGTCATAAAAGCAGAAGGTACCATGTATTCTGGTAGCTTTTGTTTCAGAAACTCACGCAGTTGGTTAGTCTTTAGTAATTTATCGTCACTAACGATATAGGCTATCAAGCGTTTATTCCCAAGTGGATCTTCCTGTGCAATCACTACACTTTCTTTAATTTGGGAGTGGCTATTAAGAATCGATTCGATTTCCCCAAGTTCGATTCGGAATCCCCTTAATTTCACTTGATTATCAATGCGACCGATAAATTCTATATTACCATCACTTAAGTAGCGGGCTAAGTCACCTGTTTTGTAAAGGAATTCCGATCTGCTATTATAAAATGGATTTGGGATAAATTTTTCTGAAGTTAGTTCTGGACGATTAAAATATCCTCTGCCTAAACCCTCACCTCCAATATACAATTCTCCAGCTATACCAACAGGGACTGGCTGTAGATGTGAGTCTAGAATATAAATTTGGGTGTTAGCTATTGGTCCACCGATAGACAGAGGAACATATCCATTTTTCGCTGCTGTAGTGCTAGCGGGTACCTGGTAAATTGCAGACCAGATAGTTGTCTCTGTTGGACCATACAGATTCCATAATTCGCTACCAGTTGCTATAATTCGATCGGCTAGTTGAGCTGTTAATGCTTCACCACCACATAACACTTTTAGGGGATAATCGGAAGACCAACCAGCAGTTAAGAGCATTTGCCAAGTAGCTGGTGTTGCCTGCATAACAGTAATCTTGGACTTTAATAATGCAGATAATAGGCTATCTGCATTAGTGCTAATTTCACGAGAGGTGACAACAACTTTTGCTCCTACTGTTAAAGGCAGATAGATCTCAAGGGCTGCAATATCAAAGGCAATAGTAGTAACTGCACAGACAGTATCTTCCTGGTCTAAACCTGGAAAATCACTCATAGAATTCAAAAAATTAACCACATTCTTATGGCAAATTTGAACGCCCTTGGGAACACCTGTAGAACCAGAGGTGTAAATAACATAAGCTAAATTACTTGAATTTACTTCAATCTCAAGGTTCTCCTGAGTATTTTGCATTTGCCAATTGGCACGATCGATGTCAACTACCAGGGCAGTCTGTACGGGTAATAACTCAACCATAGATTCTTGAGTTAACAAAACCTTAACTCCTGAATCAGCCAGCATATAACTTAACCGTTCTAAGGGATGATTAGGATCGAGTGGCACATATGAACCACCCGCCTTGAGGATTCCCAACAGTCCTACTATCATTTCTACTGAACGTTCTACACAAATACCCACTAGTACCTCTGGTCCCACTCCCAGACTTTGCAGGTAATGTGCTAGTTGGTTGGCCTTTTGATTTAATTGTTGGTAAGTTAATTGCTCGTTTTCAAAGACCACCGCTAGTGCGTCTGGTGTTTTTTCTACTTGTTCTTCAAACAATTGATGAATACATCGATCTGTTGGATATTCCCTGGCAGTATCATTCCATTCAATTAATAATTGATGGCGTTCTCTCTCACTAAGCAAAGGCAGTTTATCTATATGCTCTTGGGGAGCTTCCACGACCGCTGCTAACAGGGTCTGGAAATGTTCCGTCATCCTAGTAATTGTTTGTTCTTCAAATAAGTCAGTATTATATTCCCAGGTTCCTATCAGCCCAGATTCTGTCTGTTCCATTGATAAGGACAATTCAAACTTGGATGTCCCTGGATGTATCTGTGGCAAGGGTTTGATAGTGACGCCAGATAACTCTAAAGGCTTCACTGGAGCATCTTGGTACAGATACATCACCTGAACTAGAGGTGCGTAACTCAAAGAACGCTCTGGTTGCAGGGCTTCTACCACCTGTTCAAAAGGGACATCTTGATGGGCATATGCTGACAAAGTTACTTGACGGACCTGCCTGAGCAACTGCTCAAAACTTAAATTACCTTGCAGGTTCATCCTTAAGGGTAGAGTATTAGCGAAAAAGCCAATCAGGGATTCTACTTCTGAATAGTTGCGGTTAGCAATTAGCGAACCAATCACCATATCATTCTGAGCACTGTAGCGAAACAGAAACACAGCAAACACTGCGAACGTTGTCATAAAAAGGGTGGTTTCCGAATGCTGGCTAAGTTCTTGAAGTTGCTTAGTCAAGTGTTGGCCAACAGCAAAGGTTTGAATGTTACCCTCGTAAGTCTGTATTGGTGGCCTTGATTTATCGATCGGCAACTGCAACAAGGCAGGAGCATTAGCTAATTGCTGTTTCCAGTATTCCAGTTGCTTGTGTTGTAATTCCGCTGATAACCATTGTCTTTGCCAAGAAGCAAAGTCAGCATACTGGATAGATACCTCGGATAAAGGGGAGGGTTTGCCCTGACTGTAAGCCTCATACAGTACTGATAATTCTTCAACTAATATTCCACCTGACCAAACATCAGTAACAATGTGATGCATGGTAACCAGCATGATAAAGTCCTGCTGTGATACTTGTAGCAGACTCACTCGCAGGAGCAAATCTTCGGACAGGTTAAAGGGGGTTTGTCCTTGTATCTGGGCATACTGTTTTATTTCTGTTTTCTGTTGTGTTTTTGGTAAATGCTTCAAATCTACAACTGATATTTCCAAAGCAGTATCGGAAACAATGACCTGCATCGGTATGCCATTGACTGAGTGAAAGCGGGTTCGGAATACTTCATGGCGTCGAATAATTTCACAAAAGGCTTGCTGGAGGACTGGGATATTGAGATTCCCGCTTATTTCCATGGCTCCCTGCTGAATGTAAGGAGCTGTTGAACCCTCAAGTTGGTCTAAGAACCAGAGTCTTTCTTGAGAAAAAGAGAGGGGCAAGTTTTTGTCTCTGGGGACAACCGAAATAGCGGGTGGAATATTGCTATCTGTTTTTTGTCTAACTTGTTTCAAATACGCCAAAATTTCTGCTTTGCGTTCAGCTATCTGCCGCGATATTTCAGGTGTTAACACACCTTCAGGAGCTTGACAGCGTAATTTTTCTCCATCAGACGAAACTTGAATATTAAGTTTACGCAGTTGAGAAAGGAACTTGACAATTGTTTGATTTTTCATAATTCTATCTCCTCTATATTTATATTTGTGGTTTCTGAATATTGTATATCTTGCTCCATCCAACTAATCACTTCAATGTGTTCAACCAAACCAGCAATTGTCGGTTCTTCAAAAAAGTCAGACAGTGGTAGATCGACTTGGTAAAGTTTTCGAATTCTAGAAGTTAACTGAGTCGCAAGTAATGAATTGCCACCAAGGTCAAAGAAATTATCATTAACACCAACTTGATTTACCTCTAACTCTAATATTGTTGCCCAGATGCCAGCTAACTTCTCCTCAATAGGAGTACTGGGGGGCTGGAAACTTCTTTTTTGTACTGACACCTCACGAGCCGGTAGAGCTTTACGGTTAACTTTCCCATTTGCAGTTAAAGGGAAGACATCCATCAACACATAATCATTGGGCAGCATATACTGTGGCAATTTTCCTTGTAAATGCTCGTGTAGTTGTTGTGGAATAGATTTTTCTTCCTCTGAAGGTTTACCGAACACCTGTTTAGTTTGGACTGGGTCAATCTGGTCTCCAAGAAAACTATATCCTGGTAGCTTTGCTTTTTCAACAGAGGGCTCACTGGGGACAACATAAGCGACTAAACGTTTGTGTTCCGACTCACCAAGGGCCATAACAACAGTATCCTTGACAGTAGAATGCTCGCTTAATGCCGCCTCAATTTCACCCAATTCAACGCGATAGCCATTGATTTTAACTTGGAAATCTGAGCGCCCAAGAAATTCAATATTACCATCAGGCAAATATCGTCCCAAATCACCGGTTTTGTACAATCGTTCGTGAGTAACTGGGTGAGTAATAAAACTTGCGTTTGTCTTTTTATCATCTAATAAATACCCAGAAGCTAAACCAACTCCTCCGATATAAAGATCTCCACATACCCAGACTGGAGTAGGCTGCATTAGATCGTTGAGGACAGAAACAGTTTGATTTGCAAGGGATTTACCGTAAGGAATGCTCTTAGTTACAGGGGAAATTTGTTCGATCGGATAATAAATTGACCAAATTGAGGCTTCAGTTGCACCACCTAAGCTAACAATTTGGATCTGGCTCCACAACTGTTTAATTCGCTCTGGTAACGTTAGCGGTATCCAATCGCCACTAAGCAATGCTAATCGTAGGGGACCATGGGACTGGTTGAGCTGCCCAGACAAGTACTCAACTAACATTTGCATTAGTGCGGGTACAGAGTTCCACAATGTAACTTGGTGTTTAACAATTAACTCGTACCAACGAGCAGGATCTTTGGCATCAATCGCAGATGGGATGACCAAAGTTCCTCCAACAGCCAAGAGCCCAAAAATGTCATATACTGACAGGTCAAAATTCAACGCCGACACAGCTAGTATTCGGTCATTAGCTGTAACATTGAATCGCTGGTTGATGTCGAGGATGGTGTTTACTACTGCTTGATGCTTAATGATCACCCCTTTGGGTAAACCTGTAGAGCCAGACGTATAAATTACATAGGCTAAATCTTCTGGATTATGTACGGGGACGAAGGATATTGAATCATTTTTTCTTGACTCAAAAGTATCTACAGACAAACACTCAATTCCCTCTGGTATTGCTAGTTGTTCTAACAGAGGTTCTTGGGTCAGAACCACCTTCACTTCCCCTTGGGTCAGTAAAAATTCTCTTCGCTCCTGGGGGAGTTCGGGGTCAATAGGCACATAGGCCGCACCAGCCATCAAGATTGCCAAGACTGCAACAACTTGTTCCCATCCCTTGAACATTACTACAGCGACTAAGCTATTGCGCGAAACTCCCAGTTGTTGCAACCAATGGCCGATGTTACGGGCGCGTTGGTGTAAGTCTCCATAGGTTAAGCAGCGCTCTGGGGTAATCACTGCCAATTCTTGATAATTTTGTTCCACCTGCTGCAGAAACAAACCGTGTAAGGTTTGTTGGGGAACAGGTAGATTCATCTGGTTAAGTTTTGCAAGTTGTTGGAGTTGGGCTTTTGGTAACAGTTGAGGGTAGAGGTCTATCCAAGCAGATTCTGAGGTTGCCAGGTGTTGCAGATAATCTGTGTAACTCTGGAACATATTATCAATAACACCTTCACAGAAAAGCTCTTCAACTATATCCCACTGAAATATTAATTCGCCTTGTTCTTCAAGCACTTGATGGTCTAGCCAGACTTGAGGGGTTTGGCTAATGCTATAGACCATTTTTCCTAGCTGATTAACCCACAATTGTTCTTCCGACTCGATACCAGCCCCCAGAACGCTAGTAAAGACAACCCCCATAGCTTGATAACTTCCATAGAGGCGACGTAATTCTCGCTGCACTTCCACACCACTGACATAACGGTGGTCTAAATCTTGCCACAGTTGTTTCTGTAGCTGTTGAGCACGCTTAATAAAAGGAGTCGGTTTTGAGTTGTCAACTTCTAGGAGCGTCAGGGATGTGAAATCTCCAAGTACCTCATTAACTTGGGGATGTAAGGGTAAGCGATTAAACAGGGTCAGGTTAATGGTAAACTTAGAACTCTTGCTCCAACAGGTTAAGATGTCAGCAAAAGCAGCTAATAAAACCGTAGAATTAGTCAAATTTGCCTGACTTGCCTTGTCTTTTAATCGCTGCCAATCAACAACATTTAATCGCCCACTGCGACGTGTAAACTGGGGTTGCTCTAGAGCAACTATCTGCTTGGCAAAGGGTAATTCTGGTGCTGGTGGGAGAGTAGACAAGCGCTCGAACCAGTAATCTTGAGAACGCTGATACTGTGGTGTAACATCCAGCCCTATTTTAGCCAGTACATAGTCGCGAAATGACAGTTCCAATGAAGGCAGGGAACTTTCTGGGTCTCGATACAGTTGCAGCCAATACTGCCCCAATAGCATTAGGCTCCAGCTATCAGCAATTAAAGCATCAAAACTCAGATGGAGGCGATAGTGCTTTTCATTGAAGTGAGTGGCCTGCAACTTGAACAATGGCCATTGCTCAGAGGGTAATATTTCGTGAGACATTTGCTCCCGAATTGCCTTGAGGTGGTCACTAACTGCTGGTTCTGGCTGGTTTTGCAAATCAAAAACTTGTATTTGATAGGCTGGTACTTGTTGTTTGACTTGCTGTTGTCCGTCGGGTAACACTACGGCTCGCAGCATATCATAGTGGTCAACTAATTTCTGCCAAGCCTGGTTTAAGCGTTCTATATCTAAGTTTTCACAATCGATCTCTATGTAAATATGGCTAGCAACATTACCTAAATCAAAGGCTTGATTGCGACCTAGCCAATAAGCTTGTTGAATATCAGTTAGGGGGAAGGGTTCGTAGCGTTTTTCTGGGTCAGGTACAAGGGTTGGTAAACTGGCATCTGATTTTTGCCCTGGTAGGAGATTTTCTTTGATTATGGTTTGCCCCAGTTCACCAACTGTAGGTGCTTGAAACAGTATATGCAGAGAAATTTCTTGATTAAAGACTTGCTGTATACGATAAACAACTTGCACTGCTAGCAGAGAATTTCCACCCAGAGCAAAGAAATTGTCATGGATACTAGTAACAGGCACTTCTAGTACCTGCTGGAAAATTTCAACGAGTTGATGTTCTACTTGGTTGCGTGGTTTTGTTTGTTCAAAAAGACCAATACCTGTGCTAAGTCCAATCAGCTTTTCTCGAACAATTTCTCCAGTTTCAGTTAGAGGCATCTCGGCAAGTTGTGCCCACACACAACGGCTGAGTCTGCCAAAGCGATCGCGTAATTCCAAGGCTTCTAAATGACTCACTGGTAATTGTTCTACCTTGGAGGTGAAATAAGCCGTTAACTGCTGTAGGTTTTGAGGTTCTGAGGTAATAGTTAAACGTTCAATGTTGGGTTTACTCCCATCCAAACCCACAAACAAATGACGTTGACCACGAGACAACGCGGCTAATAAAGAGCACATCCCTTGTGCCTTATTAATCGAAAAGTAGCCTTTAGCATGGGTCAAGTCTTTCATTTGATAGCCCAGACTCATGCCGATTTCATCCCACATACTCCATGATAAGCAGTAGCTTTGCAGGGTAGTATAGGTCTGCTGGTAATCGCAAAAGGCTTCCATAAAACTAGAGGCAGCAGCATAAGCACCTACAGTGGTACCGCCAAAGAAACCATTGATGGACGAAAAATGAACAAACAAACCTTGAGGATTATCTTCCAGCAGTAGTTTATGTAAGGCCCAAGTCCCAAGGAATTTGGGACGAAGAACGGCAGTGAGACTTTCTAGGGTTTGGGATACTAATAGTTGTTCGGTGAATACTCCTGCCAGATGGATAATCCCATCAAGCTGGCCTCCCCATTTGGATAGAGTTGTTGTCAATAGCTGCTGCAACTGAGCATAATCACAGATATCTACATCTTCATAAATGACTGCCCCTGGTAGTTGCTGCAATTGTTGATAAGCTTGGATTTTATTTGCCAGTTCATTTCCACTATCTAAATGAGTTGACCAAGTATTTTGATCGGGTAGAGAAGTGCGACCAACTATCAGCAACCGTGCTTGATAATTCTTAAGTAGGAAACTAGCAATTTCAGTTCCAATACCTCCCAGCCCTCCACTTATTAAGTAGATACCACCTGTTATGAAGGGTAATTCTTGCTTTGGTTCTTCTGCTAGATTTACAGATTCGATTCCACAAACCAAGCGTTTTCCGTCTCTGTAGGCTACTTCTGTTTCTTTGGCAAAATTGCCCAGTTCTTGCCGAATGTATTCCTTATTGAGTTCAACCTCTAGTACTGGCAGATCGATGTGGCGACAGTTCAACCAGGTCATTTCTTGACCAATTGTTTTCAATAAGCCCAAAACTGTCCCTTTCTCATAGGCTATCTTATCACTCGGTACTATCGACTGACTGTAACTTGATACCCACAGTAATTGCACCGACTGCTCTTCACTCCTAGATTTTTCTAATGCTTTAACTAAGAAAAGCAAACGAAACAACCCTTGCTTTTGTGACTGCTCCAGCCCTTCTAAGTGAGCAATTTCTCCTCTATATTGATCGTATTCCCACAAGCAGACAATCTGGCCAATCGTTTTGTTTTCTTGTGCCAATTGCTCTAAAAGCATCTGATAGTGTTCTGCTCGGTCGGGCACCAGACAATAATGATTGTGACTGATTTTGGTAAAGTTTTCACCGACAGACACTTGGATACAGGGCTGGTGATGTTTTTCTAATTCCTCAGATAAGACTGTTCCTAGCCCTAAAGTATCGCTAAATATTAGGGTTGTAGTTGTCTGGGAAGACAGATTAAAAACAGCGACTTTGGCTTGCCAGACTTTACGGTAAAACCAGCTTGGGATAGTATTTACATTCAATAGTAATAAATCTACCCGTTTGAGAATGGTGTTAAATTCACCTGTTTCAAAACGCTGTTTTAGTTGAGAACGTTGAATTTTACCGATCGCTGTTTTGGGAATAACGTCTCGTTCTACAGGAATCAAATAATCAGGATTAATCCCAAAACGATCCACTACTAGTAAGCGAACTTCCTTTAACAAATCTGCTTCTCGATCCCTTGCGGTTTTGGCTGGGTTAAAAAATATGGCTAATTTGTCTGTATCGCTTTCGGCATCTCTGACAGCACAAGCTGCCGTATAAGAAACTTCTACACCTTCTATTTCTTCTATTGCTGCTTCAATTTCATGACTATAGTAATTTAAACCGTTGATGATGATAATATCTTTTTGCCGTCCAGTTATTGTTAAACACCCCTGTCGCAGGAAGCCTATGTCTCCAGTATTAAACCAACCATCTTCTGTAAAAGCGTCTTGGTTTGCTTCTGTATTTTGATAGTAACCAGATGTGACAGACGGTCCTTTTACTTGTACTCGACCCGCCATTGTCTCTTTCACTATCTGGTTTTGATTATCTACTATTCTGATGGCGAACCCTGGCACTGGGGAACCAACTTCGACAAATTTTTGCTCGTCTGTAGTTGAGGACAGCAAAAATTTGGATGAAAACGTTACCGCACTTGAGGTTTCTGACATGCCCCATGCTGGATGCATCGCGCGATCTTGGAGCTGATCTTGACCTAATACTTCTAAAAATCGCCTGACGGTTTTTGCAACAATTGCCTCTCCAGCATTGAGAATAAATTGCATAGAGGACAAATCCCATCCTCGGTGATTTTCTTGTTGACTGCCAGTCTTTTGTCGATTTTCTAGTTCTTGAACAATTAGCCCATAAGCAAAGTTTGGAGCCCAAGTAATTGTGGCTCGATAGTGGCAAATCCAATCTAACCACCGTGTCGGTTCTTGCAACACCAGTTCTGTTGGAGCATGGATTTGCTGACATCCCAAATAAACGTCCCTCAGATGGAACATGACTATTCCCCCAACATGGTCGAGGCTAAACCAATTTAAGGAAATGTCTTCTTTGCTAAAGCCGTTGAATTGAACGGTTGATGCACTACGGCTTAACAAACTACGGTGGTTGTGCATGACTGCTTTGGGCATACCTGTACTGCCGGAAGTTAGCAGCAATAGCACCAAGTCCTCTGAGTTGGATTTATGCCAATTGCGATCTGCCTCTGAATTTTTTAATGGTTCTATGGGTTCTATCTGAAAGTTTTCTAATTTTAATTCTTCTGCCCACTGATGAAGTTTTGGAGCTAACTTTTGCTCTGATAGTACCAATGGCTTTCCTAGCATCTGCCAGCTATTTTGCAGCTTGTTCAAATTGCCTGTTGCGGAAATTGGTACAGGTATAAATCCTCCAAGAATACATCCCCAAAATGCACTAATAAAGTTTTGATTGTCTGCTAGTTGAAAAATTACTTTGTCTTGGGGCTTGAGACCGAGTTTTCTCAATCCTCCCAATAGTCTTTGGGCATCCTCTAATAAATTTTTATAGGACTGTACGAACTCAGTTCCATCGGGTTGGATATATACTACACCTTTAGTCGGATTCTCTAGAGCTGCTCGTTGCAGTATCTCCCCTAAGGTTTGTGCATCTGGCTCTGTTAGAGGCTCTCCTTGGCTGATGGCGGGCTGGTTTACTTCCTGTGGCAAGTTCTTGTTAACTTTGTCTATCAAGTTGTCAGTTTCAACTTGAGGAGAATCTGTACCCATTCCCTTTGGGGGCGAGGGGACTAAATCAGAAATATGTAATCTGGGAAGAGTTTTTACTTGTGGCTGAACTACCACTGCTACTTGCTCTATTTCTGGCAGCGTACGCAACTGTTGTTCCCAACGTGACACTAACTCGGAGTCAATCACCTCCAATTGGGCTAACGCTGATTCATCTATTAGTCCTTTGCCTGTTAAGGTCAGGTTAGATACTGTTACATAGGCACTTGGCAGCATATAGCTGGGTAATTCGGTCTTTAACTGGTTGTGGAGAGACTCTGACAAGAAAGATTTAGAGGTTACTACATAAGCAACTAGTTGTCGTTGTCGCATCATCACATAGCAGTCTTCCACCCCAGTAATTGCCAGTAAGGCTTTTTCTATAGCCTGCAACTCCACCCGATGCCCTTTAATCCAAGCCCAACGTTGCCCAAATCCTTGCAATTCCAGACAACCATTGGCACGAAGACAACCTCGTTCCCCAGTTTTCAATAAACTACCAAGTTCGGGATGCTCTACAAAACTAACTGGGGCTTGTTGGGTCCGATTTATGTCACTCTCAGTTAAATTGCCACCTCTAACATAAACCTCTCCTGTTACTCCTGGAGGTACTGGTTCTCCATAGGAATCTAAAACATAAACTGAAAAATCAGTCGGAAGATTTACAGGCACTACTTCTGTATACTCTCCCAACTGAGTTTGCTTGCCACTAACCTCTCCTGGATAGCCAAATAAATCCTCAAAGAATTGATAGATAAATTTATTCTGCCCCTGTTTTCTCCCCAAGTTATTTCCGACTGCTAGGCACTGCTGCCGCTCGGTTGCTGTTAGTAATGGTAATCGATCTATGTTAGCAGTCGGCTTTGTTACTATTGCTTGTAATAATGTCTGGAAATGCTCCACCATTCTGGCAATAGTCTGTTCCTCAAATAGATCAGTACTGTACTTAATAAGTCCACCAAGGGACGAGCCAACCTGTATCATTTCTAGTATGAAATCAAATTGACACTCCTTCGTTGGTCTGTCAAAGGCTTCTAACTTAAGTCCTTGCCAATCCGAAGACGTCTTCATTTCACCAGAGAGCAGCTTCCGCCATTCAGACATTTGCTGTAGCAGGAAAAAAACTTGAAAAATCGGAGATCGGCTAGGGTCGCGCTTTGGCAGCAATCGCTCTACTAACAATGCGAAAGGGTAATCTTGATAGTTTACTGCTTCTAATACAGTATGCTGAACTTTAGTGAGAAACTCCTTAAAACTTAGATTTTCCGAGGCCGACATCCTCATAACAACCGAGTTAGCAAAGAAGCCCACAATTGGAGCCTCTTCAGCCCTATTTCTACCTGACGTGGGAGAACCAACTAAAATATCCTCTTGACCTGTGTAACGATAAAGAAAGACACCAAAGACTGCCAACAATAGTGTGTAGAGCGTGATATTTTCCTTCTGAGCTAATTCTATAAGTTGCTGACTGAGTTTTTCAGATAATCTAAAATGGTAGGCTGCCCCCTCGTAGGTTTGTATGGGCGGACGTGGTTTGTCTGTGGGTAGATTTAAGCTTGGTAATTCGCCCGCTAGTTTTTGTTTCCAGTATTGCCAAAGGATTTCTCCTCTGGGGCTATCTAAAATTTTCCTTTGAGCGCGAACATAATCTTGATATGAATACTTTAGAGGGGGAAGAGATGCTGGTAAATTGGTCTGTTGAGCTTGGTACAGTTTAGGTAATTCCTGAAAGATGATGTCTAAAGACCAGCCATCACAGGCAATGTGGTGTATTGTCAGCAGTAGGATATGCTCTTGAAATGACCGCACAAACCACCTGACGCGCATCGCCGATTCTTTTTCAAGGTTAAAAGGGTGTTTGTGAGCTTCAATCACTCTCTGATTTAATTCCTCTTTACTCCAAGCAGAGGCATCAACCTGCAAAAAGTCCACGTCTTGATCGCGATGTACTTGTTGAATTGGTACTTGACCTAGCTTAGTAAATGTGCTTGAGAGCATGAGGTGACGTTGGCATAGAGCTTGAAAAGCTTTCCTCCAAGCTGTCACATCCACCTGGGAGCAAATACGAACAGGTACGGACACGTTATAAACACAACTACCAGGTGCTAGTTTCCAGAGAAACCACATTGCCTGTTGTCCGTAGGAAAGGGGATGAACATCGAGAAGATCTGGGTTGTCACACAGTAACTGTAAAATCTCTGTCTTATGTTGCTTCAGCAGAGCCAATACTGATGCAGTTGATTCTTCTTTGGGAGCATCGTAGCGTAACTGCGAACCTTCACTCCAGATCTGCCAACCTTTAATTGAAAGCTCTTGTAAAAACTCAACTAAATTCATAATTCACCCCTTACTCGTTCTATCTGGTCTGGTTCCTTTGTGTAAAGTTGTTGGTGATTTTCTCCCTCAACTTTTTGACTGAGATCAATCTCGTTCAGTTGATATTTTACCTCAGTTACTATATCGGCAATACTAAGCCCTTCTATAAATTTTACAGTAGGAATATCTATCCCTAGCTTCACTAGACTCATATTTCGCAATTCTACAGCCATTAGGGAATCAAGTCCCATACTATTTAAAGGTTTTTGTAAGCTTATTTCTGAAGCGCTTGTCCGTAATGATTTCGCAATTTCATTTTGAAAATGAGTCAATAAAATGTTTTCTATTTTACTTGGGTAAGCTGCTTTTAATTGTTCTAAAATGCTAGACTCCTGACTCTCTATTGTCTCTATTGAAGGGGTTTTCATATCCACAGTAGAGAGAGTCATCAGGTCACTAAATAGCTTTCCTAATCCCCTTACTTCATAATATTTATTAAATGTAGACCAATCTACCTTTGTCACTAGTGGTTGGATAGCATTGGTTTTTAAAAGAAAACTTAAGGCATTAAATCCTTGCTGTGGTCGTAATTCTCCTAAGCCAATCTGCTTCATCCATTGTACATAACTTTCGTCAGAAACCATTCCCCCAACACCGAGACTTCCCCAATTTATACTTAATGCTGGGAGCCCGATCGAACGACGATAAGAAGCTAAAACATTAAGAAAGTGGTTAGCTGCATCATAATGTCCGTGACCTAGGGAACCCCATACTGACGCAATCGAAGAAAAGCAGATAAAGAAGTCTAGGTTTATTTCTTTGGTTAGTTGATGAAGAACCCACGTTCCAACTGTCTTCGGGCTAAGTATCGATTCAAGTATTTGATGAGTCATCTGACTTAATTTGTGTTGGTCACTTAAACCAGCAGCATGAATAATACCCCGCAGTGGTTTTTGAACAGTATGGATCGACTTAATAATTGAGGACATTTGAGCTTGGTCGGTAACATCAGATGGGTACACTGTTACGCTAGCTCCCTTCTCTTCCATGAGCTGAATAGCTTGAACCTGTTTCCATTCATGACTCTCTTGGTCAAGGTTGGTCCAATGTTCCCGTTCGGGAAGGCCTTTGCGTCCGATTAATGCTAGCTGGCGAGCTCCTTGCTCTACCATATATTGGGCGAACTTCAGCCCCAAGTAACCAGTACCACCAGTAATTAAGTAAGTAACATCCGACCGGAACTGGAGACTTTGAGATTCTATGAAGTTCTTATGCACTAGGCGTGCGACGTAACGCTGTTCATCTCGAAAGACAATATGGTTTTCACCATTTGAATCCCCGATTTCTGCTAAAAGTTTGGCACAGGAAGGTTCCAACCCTGAATTAGGGTCTAAATCTATCATTCGTACCGACAATTCAGGATGTTCTAGAGAGATAACTCTACCCATTCCCCATAAAGGTGATTGTGCTAATCCCGATCCCGAATCCTTGATGGGAACAACAGGCTGTGCATCTCTGGTCACAAGCCACAGATGAGGCGAAAGCTGAAATTTTGCCTCGTTCAAGGCTCGAACCAAATATAATGCAGTTCCACATCCCTGTATTGAAGCTACTTTCAGGTCTTCTAGTGTTAGTTCCTCTGCTCTTGGAGTATCTAAGCTCCATAGATGCAACACTCCTTTAAAATCGGGCAGATTAGCTTTTACCTCTGTCACCAGTTTTAAGTAGTCATCAGAATTTTCCGGGTTTATAGTAAACTCATCTGATGCTATCTGTTGGTACTCCTTTCCTGGAAACACCAAATTACAGACTTGTCCGCAGGTCCGCAGTCGATTTGCCAACTGTTGAGCGATACCTTGTTGGTCTGCAAAAATTAACCATCCCTCACTGGGCGACAACGATGGAGTAGTTGCAGTTTGAGCAATAATTACACTCTGGGAAGATAGAACCTCTTCTGTTCCCTGAATATTGGGCAGGTTTACCACTTTGGGAAAACCGCTTTCTATTAGCAATTTCTGCCACTTTGATACACTTAGTAGGGGTTGATTAGGTCGTAAATCAAAATCCCTAAAATTCCACCATCCGTCTAACATTCCAGCAAATAAAGTTACCCACCGCCTGGGAGTTGTGATTTCCAACAACACCAACATCCCTCCAGGTCTCAACAACTGCCTCACATGCTCTAGAGTTTTACGCAAAGAGGCTGTAGCATGGATTACGTTAGCTGCCACTATTACATCGTACTGATGGGGTTCAAATCCTTGAAGTTCGGGATTTTTTTCAATGTCTAAGTTTTGATAGTGTATGAATGGGTAATCCTTAAATTTATCCTGTGCTTTGCTGGTAAATAAGGTCCCGATATCGGTGAAGATATATTCTGTTTGCTCTGGATTCAGATGAGGCAATATATAGCTAGTAGTTCCCCCTGTCCCAGCTCCAATTTCTAATAATCGCACCCCTCGGCTTGGAGGTAAATTTTCCAGGGCAGTAGCGATCGCACGCTGGACTAAAGTGTTGGTAAATTGTGCTTCAGGAGACTTTTCATATATTTGAGTAGCTATAGTTAAATCCCCTTCAGGGAAGACAACTTGCAGCGGATCTATAGTTCCCTGCAAAACTGCTTTCAATTGGGAACCACAACGCTCTAACATAGTTAGTTCTGCATTAGCGCTGGGAAATTGAGCAAGTAAGGTCTGATTTTTTTGTTGTAGATTGACTTTTTCAGGAGTTTGAAGTGTCACCCACTGGTTTTCGGTGTAGCGCAGAATTTCTACTTCTGCTAGCATCTCTAACAACAGGTTCAAAAGTTGTTTATATTGTGGTGCTACACCTAATCTTTGGGCTAGGGATTCAGTGGAGAAGTTTTCCCCCAATTTAAATGACCATCCCATTTTGTCAAAGGCTTGCAAGACATATTCCACACTCAAAGTTTCTAATTGTCTCACAAGTTGACTGTAGCTATCCAAGTTATTAACAGAGGCTAAAGACGACACCAAAGGTTGTAGTTTCTGGTTAATGGTCAATGGGTCTAGAAGTTCCTCTGATGGAAACTGGCTGCCAAAACTAGCTTGAGGTCGCCATTCTACTTCGTATAACCAATCCCGGAACTCTTCTTTATCTACAAAGTCAGTTGCTTTAAAGTTAGTTGCTTTAGTCCAGAACCGTTCTCTTTGGAAAGGATAAGTAGGTAATACTACTTTCTCACGGATATAATCTTTGTCAAGGCCTGACCAGTCTACCTCTAGACCTCTTACGTACAATTCCCCTAAGCTCTCTAGCAATTGTTGCCAGTCTTCGCGATCTTTGCGCAGAGAAGGCAACCAAACCCCCGTTTCCTCTGGCAAGCATTGGCGTCCCATTCCCAGCAAAATTGCCTGGGGTCCGATTTCCAAGAAAATTTGACAGCCTTCCTGGTCTAAAGTCTGCATACCATCAGCAAAGCGGACTGGTTGTCGTATATGATTCACCCAATACTCAGGAGTGCTAGTGTCATCGCCTATTCGTTGCCCAGTAACATTAGAAATTAGAGGAATCTGAGGCTTGTTGTAGGAGATTTGCCATGCTGCTACCTCAAACTGCCCTAGCATTGGTTCCATCAGCGGAGAGTGAAAAGCATGGGATACTTGCAAAAATTTTGCTTTTATTCCTTGCGTTGACACGCTGCTGTAAATCTCCTGGATGGCTTCACTTTTACCAGAAATTACTATACTGCTGGGGCCATTGAGAGCTGCGATCGCAACTTGATCGCCATAGGGAGCAATCACTTCTCGCACTTGAGATTCTGATGCGAGCAAGGACAACATCTCACCACCTGAAGGCAATTGTTGCATTAATTGTCCCCGCATTGCAATCAATTTGAGACCGTCTTCCAGGCTAAAAACCCCAGCAACACAGGCAGCGACATATTCCCCCACACTATGACCGATGACAGCATCCGCCTCTATGCCCCAAGATTTCCATAATTGGCATAGGGCATATTCCAGAGCGAATAAAGCAGGTTGAGTATAGGCCGTGTTGTATAACTTTTGGTTTGCCTCGCCAGATGTTGTAGAAGACAAATCAATATCTGGATAGAGAACACAGAGTAGTGGTTCTTCCAGATAGGGACGCAAAATTTCTTCACAGCGTTTGAGGCAATTACGAAATGTCGGTTGGGTATCGTAGAGTTGACGCCCCATATTCAGATACACAGACCCTTGACCAGTAAATAAGAACGCTATTTTCTGGCGCTTGGGACTGCATATTTGACCGGTTGGCACTGTATCTTTGCCCTCCGCAAGATCGTGCAGAGCCTTTTGCATCTCTTTTGTAGATGTTGCCGTAACGAAAAGGCGGCGATCAAAATGCGTTCTTCCTGTATTAGCAGTGAAACAAACGTCTGCCAGCTTTGCGGATGAGTTTGATTTCAGATGAGCCTGATAGCGCTCTACTAATTCACTCAAAGCCTTCTGATTTTTGGCTGAGAGAGCAAGAATGTGAGCAGGGCGTTCAATTTCATTAGCTTTGGTTTCTTGTTTGGGAGCTTCCGACAAGATCACATGGCAATTTGTGCCACCAAAGCTAAACGAACTGACCCCAGCCAAGCGAGGTTCTGTAGCAACAGACCAAGGTTGGCACTCAGTAGGTATAAAAAAGGGTGTACCTTCTAACTGAATTAAGGGATTCAGTTGTTTGAGGTGCAGGTGGGATGGTATTTGCTGATGTTGTAGTGATAGAACTGTCTTGATTAGACCAACTATTCCCGCCGCAGCTTCCAAATGACCGATATTGGTCTTAATTGAACCAATCCCACAGGAATCAAGAGGCGATCGCCCTTGACCCAGTACTGCTTTTATGGATTCAACTTCTATTGGGTCTCCCAAGGAAGTGCCAGTACCGTGAGCTTCAACATAACTAATCTGGGCTGGCGCTACACCAGCATTTTTTAATGCTTGCCTGATAACTGCCTGCTGTGAAACCCCATTGGGTGCAGTCATTCCATTACTTAGACCATCATGGTTAACTGCCGAGCCTTTGATAACTGCTAAAATATTGTCTCTATCCCGGAGGGCATCACAGAGGCGTTTGAGGACAATTACACCACATCCTTCCCCTCGTACATAACCATCGGCGTCTTTGTCAAAAGTCTTACAAAAACCGTCCGACGCCATCATCCGAGCTTGAGAAAAAGTGAGAGTGTATTCGGGGGACAAAACCAAATTCACCCCTCCAACCAAGCACAAATTAGATTCACCGCTTTGCAGGCTTTGACAGGCAAAATGCAATGCTACCAGCGATGACGAGCAAGCTGTGTCTATCGCCAAGCTAGGTCCGTGCAAATTCAGTATATAGGAGAGACGATTCGCTGCAATACCAGGCGTGATGCCAATGCCGCCATAAGCATCTATATTAAGGTGATCATTGAACACCAGTCGGCCATAATCACTAGCAACGATTCCTATAAACACACCTGTTTGGCTGTCAGCTAACTTATTTGGTGCCAGTCCTGCATTTTCCAGAGCTTCCCAGGCTACCTCTAAGACTAGTCTATGCTGGGGATCCATTGACTCTGCTTCTCGGGGAGAAATTCCGAAGAAACTCGGTTCAAACATATCTATCTGTTCCAGAAAAGCGCCCCAACGGGTGTTCATTTTTCCTGGTGTAGCTGGATCTGGATGATACAAGGCATCAACATCCCATCGATTTGACGGAACTTCAGTGATGGTATGCACCCCATGCCGCAGCAAATCCCAAAAGCTTTCTGGATTTCCAGCACTTGGAAAACGACAACCAATACCTATAATCGCGGTTGGATCCATGTAATTTGCACCTTATCTTCAGGATGACGAAACTAAATGCTTAGCCAAAAACTCTATAGTTGGGTAACTATAAAGCGCAGTAGCAGGAATATCTCGTTCTAGCCAAGCTCCCAACTCAGCAACTAGAGTTGCTGCATCAGCCGATCCTAGAGCATAGCGCTCAAAAGGAAGAGTACTATTCACCTCATCTGCTTCAATGTTGAAAACTTTGGCTATGTAAGCGACTAACCAAGCTTTAATTTTTTCTTCTAGAGGCAGCTCCTTTTTTTGATCCACTACTGGCAGTTTGGCTACTATTTGACTGTATTGCTTCATCGCCTCACTGCAACTCATGCCTTTAAGTTGATTCCAGGCTTGCCATTGAATATACTTTCTAGGTTGCAGAATCGGATCTGGCTCCTCCTCTAGACAATCCCCTTCCATTGCTTGTTGATAGAGAGTCTCAAGCTCTATTTCTTTCTTGCCTTTAGGTAGTTGAACATGACCAAAGCGAACTAAGTTGGACATGGTCTGAAATTCTAACTCTATATTGTCTAGATCATGAGAATCACGAACGACATTGATTCCATAATCATCTTGCCCTGATACCAGGATACAAAAATGCTTTTTGATATTATGAAAATTTTCGTCGATGAAATCGCCTTTTAAACGGTGTGGATAAACCTGTACGCTGGGAGGAACATAACGTCCATTAATACCTAGTCGGCGTTGTTGCTTGGACTTATTGGGGGGAGAGGAATGCATAACTCTTTCGGTAAAAATAATAGCTTGCCCCATGCGCGCTGGTACAGCTTCCACTTCCCATTCATTGTCATCGAAGTCAAACACTACTGAGTATTTTCTCCGCCCTTGCCAAACCATTTTATGGTTTTTTATACCCGCAAACATTCCCTCCTCAGCAGGTACCTGCACTCGCCCAAATTTTTCCTTGTGTGTCCCATTAGCAAAATGTAAGCAGCCATTTTCGAGAGTAGCATCATCTAAAGCTATCCATACTGATATATTTATAATATCTTCAGTATTGGGGTAAAGCAGTGCTGGCTTTTGAGGATCATAGGCGCTGGGGTCGTAAGAATCATAAACTTGATGCCATTTGATATCTCCTTCCCCTGGCATTTTGCAAAAAACATTACTGTTCCACAATAGTAAATTGTCCCCACCCAACTGGTTTAGTACCCGAACAATTTTGTTGTTTTTAAACATCTCGGCTATCGGTTGATGAAACAAATGAAGGTCACGAGATGTGTTGACGTTCAGGACATTGTTGTAGAGCATCATCATCGGCTGACCCTCTACTTCTTTAAGTGAACTATTAGTTTGTATACATTTTTTAACAGATTCTACTTCTGAACTTGTAAATATATCCAGGGGGCCTAACCATCCCTTTTCTTCAAAGTGTTGAATCTGGTTTTGTGTGAGCATATTCAGGGTTCAATCCTTTCTATATCACTACTGTAATGGTATAAAAAAACACTGTATTGGTTAGTTTTTTATACTGATACAAAGTATCATCCAGTAGCTTAACAGAAGCTATTCTGAAATGCACTTTATTAGTGTAACATTTTGTAAAGCTGTTCATTATCTATGTTCTTACGGGGTAACGAAACAGGGTCAAATGCTGGCTATGTAAAGGTTGTAGAATTTTATGGTAAAAATAAGTAAGGTAGGTTTTGTGGGAAAAACAGGTAAATATTTTATTAGCATAAAACCTACCTGTTGACAATTTGCTCCGGATTATACCAACTAAAAAGTAAATTTACTATAGCCGAATAGATTTTCTTAAAAATTTGCTTCTTCCGTACCTGTTATGCTAAACTAAGCAGGTGCAAAAAATTAATTGCACATTTAATGAAACTCAAAGCCTTGCAATGTAAGGGTTACAGAGATCCAGAGTAGGTAATTAATTGGTAGTGATAAACATGTAGTGATACAACATTGCCTTTAAGCAGGTGCAAAAAATTAATTGCACATTTTCCAAAACTCAAAGCTTTACACTGTAGCAGTCTTTCCCTCCAGTGGTTCGACAATGTGCTGTGTGTTATACAGATTTTTGGGAAGCTTATAAAAGCGATGCAGCGCGGTCTTGGGGGTTTCCCCCATGAGCGACTGCATCAAGAACAGTAATACGACAAAAGCAATGCAGAGGTGCGACCCGTGGCGAATTTAATTACGGGTCAAAAGCACCATTACGGTCTTGGGGAGGCAGTGCCGCCAAAGGGGGTTCCCCCACTCGCGCTTTGCATCAAGACAGCGTCACAAACCAGTAGCAAAAAAAACTGGTAAAACTAATCATATTGAAAGATTAAATAATACCTGAAGACAAAGGATTAGTCGTCTGGTAATAAAAACTTTGTCATTTTCCAAAAAATTCTAAAATCACTTAGGAGCTATGCTGAAATTTTCAGATATTTGAGCGCTGAGGCGGTTTTTGGCTTTTGTTTATAGTTTGCTCCTATCCCTTTAGTCTAAACTCCAGTAACGCCGAAAATTCAGGAATTGATGGATGATTAATGAATGAAGGACAAATTTTATGAATACTAAGAAAAAATTTACCTCTTTGATAGACCTGCTATGTTATAGAGTAACAAATGAACCGAACCAAAAAGCCTATACCTTTATTTCTAATGGAAAAACAGAGACAGCCAGCTTGACTTATGGAGAATTGGAAAAGCGGTCACGAGCAATCGCAGCTCAGCTTCAGGAGATGGGGGTAACCAGGGGGGAACGAGCATTGCTGCTCTATTCACAGCCTCTAGATTTCATTTGTGCTTTCTTTGGATGTTTATATGCAGGAGTCATTGCTATTCCGGCTCCTCCACCTGATGCAATTCGATTGAAGCGAACTCTGCCTCGACTTCAAGCTTGTGTTAAGGATGCCCAAGTTTCTCTAGTGCTGACTACATCTCAAATTTCTTCTCAGTTCCCAAGTGAATGGCAAAAAGACTTTGGGTATAATAATATGTTGTTATGGTTGTTTACTGAGGAGATATCAGAGCAACTAGCAAACCAATGGCAAGAATTAAAAATTAATCTAGATGCCATAGCTTATTTACAATATACTTCTGGGTCTACATCTACACCGAAAGGAGTAATAGTGACCCATAACAATGTAATGCACCATTCTGCCTATATCAAGCAAGCATGGAACTACACTTCAGATAGTATTGCTGCCACTTGGATGCCTTACTTCCATGATTATGGTTTGATTGATGGACTTATACAGCCTATTTATTCTGGTATTACTTGTTACGTAATGTCACCATTGACATTTGTTAGAAGACCGACCTGCTGGCTAGAGGTTATTTCTAAGTATAAGGTAACCCATAGCCAAAGTCCAAACTTTGGCTATGACTACTGTGTTCGTCAAGTTACATCAGAACAAATAACTAATTTAGATCTTAGGAGTTGGAAAACAGCTAGTAATGGAGCAGAGCCAATTCGTAAAGACACTATAGAAAAATTTATTAAAACATTTGAACCTTGTGGGTTCCGTGCCACAGCTTTTTTTCCAGCTTATGGTCTTGCAGAAGCAACTTTGTTAGTTGCTACCAAGTCTCACAATGATGTGCCTGAAATTGCCTCAATTGCTGCATCAGCACTAGAAAAAAATCAGATTGTTGAGTGCGATGGAAATCAAAAGGGAAGTCGATATGTGGTTAGTTGTGGTTTCCCGATTTGTGGAATAAAAGTAATTATCGTCAATCTCAATACTTTAACTAGGTGTGCGTCAGATGAAGTTGGCGAAATTTGGGTATCAGATTTAAGTGTTGCTCAAGGTTATTGGAATAGACCAGAAGAAACAAAGCATACATTTGAGGCATATCTAGCAGATACTGGTGAAGGTCCATTTCTACGTACTGGTGACTTGGGGTTCATCAAGAATGGTCAGCTATTTGTCACTGGGCGCTTGAAGGATGTAATCATCATTCGAGGTCAAAATCATTATCCTCAGGATATTGAATTTACGGTTGAACAGAGCCACCCAGCACTGCGTAAAAATTCTGAGGCAGCATTTGGGGTTGAGGTAGATGGCGAAGAGAAATTAGTCGTTGTTCAGGAGGTGGAGCGAAGTTGGCTGCGAAAACTGGATTTCGATGAAGTAAATGGAGATATTCGTCAGGCGTTGATGGAGCAACACGAACTACAGGTTTATGCAATAGCATTGATCCAACCAGGTAGCATTCCTAAAACTTCAAGTGGCAAGATAATGCGTCAAGCTTGTCGGATTAAGTTTCTAGAGGGAACTTTGGAAGTTATAAATTCGGGTGGTGGTAATCCAGAACACTTAAGAAGACTAACTGTTATGAGTGTTATGAGGGCAACTCCAAAAAATGGGGCGCATCTGGGGTAGGGACCAGGGCAAACGCATCTAAAATTAAATTGACAAGTAAGCAAAAATATGGTAAATAAACATCTGGTTAAGTTGAGCACCAAATATGAGGCTGGCAAAATCATCGTCTCTATCTAGCCTTAGTTGCTGAATTTCGGTATTGATTGGTTTTTTATTTTGCCTTCAACCTTCAACCTTCAACCTTAAACCTTCAACTTTAAACCTTCAAACTTCTGGACTTGGTGATGAATCACTAGATTTGACATCCAACCAAGCTCGGATTTCTTCAACTAACCAATTCAATTCAGCTTCTGGTAATTGTTCGCCAAAGATGTAGGTTTGGGATTTTTGACCAAAGGGTGATGGTCGTTCTACCTGAGTAGTGATCGCAATCCCCCGATGGTATCTGCCTTGTGCATCCCGATAGGCAGTAATATAAACTTCTTTAATTTGTGAGTTTTCTCCTCGATCCCATTTTTTGCGGCTCAAGGATGCCTTAATAATTTCAAATTTTTTGTTATCAAAACAAATACGAACTGCCTCAGAAAAGTCTTTTTCTGAGTTTAATGATGTTATCCACATCACTAAAAAAATTGGTATTGCTAAAGGCAGTAATGAGACTGGAATTGCTAATAATATTACTAATATTTGAAGAATAAGGTGCTTAAATAAATCCAGTAAAATTGCTACAACTACTCCCAACCCAACACCAACTAATATCCGGTGTTGCCTAGACTTTTCTAAGGTCTTGAATCGCTGTAGTGAGTAAGAAAATACCCCCTTTACCACCCCTCTAGCTTGTTTTAGGGCATGTTTGAAGGGTTTCATCACTATCATTTCCCAGTGGGAGGGGATATCAATGATTAGTTGTTCTGCTGATTTATGAATACGGACAACAGTGTCTGGCAGACCAGTTGGGGAGGTGTTGTTTGATGGAACCACTGGGTTAGTGTATAGCGCTTCAGTAGCTTGTTTAGCATCACTGAAGCGACGCTCCACAGCTGGTTCTGTAATTTTCTCTAGCCACGTCACCAAGCCAGGCTCAACAGTAGAACCGAGTAGTTGACGAAATTGAATCCGCAAATTTTCCTGAGGTAACTCAGCAGGTGCCACTCCAGTCAGCAGTTCAATCAAGGTCACCCCTAAGGCATACAAATCAGAAGCAGGCACAGCTTGACCCCCAAACTGTTCCATGGGTGTATAACCATAGGTTCCCACCACTGTAAATGTGGCACCCGCAGTAGTTGGTTGAGCCTGCACTGCTCCAAAATCGATTAAATATACCTGCTCGTCCTCACCCCAAATTAGATTGCTTGGCTTGATATCTCGGTGTAAGACTGGGGGGTTGAGCTGATGTAAGTACTGAAGAATTTCTAAAATATCAGCTGCGATAGTATTTACCTGCTGCTGAGAGAATCTAAACCCTTGAGACTGTTGCTGTTTCAGGGATAGACCGGGGATATACTCCTGAACCAGTCCAAACCATAGGATACTCTCATCGAGGGAAAAATAATCCCGATACTTGGGAATCCGAGGATGATCCAGTTGTTTGAGAACTTGCGCTTCCCGCTCAAATAGTTTCAAATCGTCCCATTGTACGGGACCACCTAAAGCCAAAAGCTTGACTACGACTTGCGTGTCAGACTCGGAATCCAGTGCTAGCCAAGTCTGGCGCACTGGATTGTCATTCAGCTGCTGCTGGAGGTAATAGCGATTTTGGAGGACTTTCCCAGATTCTAGCATAGTGTAGTAGGCGTTGAAGCCAGTTCTTTTACTATAGCTTTTGGTGAATACAACATAGTATAAAGAAGGATCCTTGTGAATAAGAGCAATCAACCATGTCCTGTAGCAGTTACAGAAGTATTGGGGCGGTTGCTAAGAGATTGTTGGTCAAAAAATTCTGATTCCCCTAAATCCCTCTGGTAAGCTATCAGCTATCAGCTATCAGCTATCAGCTAATGCGCTACGCGCACGCTACGCGAACAGCTATCAGCTAAAGGCCTGTGGCCACGCTACTTGAGATGCTTAGGTGCGCTTTCCGCATCTAATTATTAAATTCGCCACGGGTCGCACCTTTTGAATAAAATAAGCTGACCGCTGAGCGCTGACCGCTGAATGCTTACTCCCTCTGCCTGATTAACCCCCTTCCATCCCCCTTAAAAAAGCAGAGTTGTTTCAAGGGGTGCTAGGAAGGAAATCAAAGACACGAAGCTCTTAGTTTTGAAAATTTGTTTTATACACAGTACAGTCTATATTCAATAGAATATTAATTACATTTTAGGTAATTTTATTTATTGTTTAAATTTAACTTTAAATTATAACGAAGTGAATAATTAAACTAGATAAAAATTAAATTATTGCTCCAGCCAAGATTCCTAAATACCTATTTTCCTTGATAACGGCAGATGATCAATCATAAGTTTTACCCTGGCTACTTTTTTGATAAGGACATTGAATTAGCTTTAATAAAGCAAGTTTACATTCTGGATTATATATTTCTATAAACAACTCGTATTGAATATAAGTATTACAATGATAATTACATAAACATAAATCCCTGGCTTCAAGCTGTAAGTGATTACAATATCGATAAAAAAAAATGGTTATGGGAAAACTAAGTTGATTACAATTTTTACCAATCATGATCTGGAATGTTCAAGTTTTAACTATTTGCCAGAGTAGCTTTTTGGTTAGATTTATCTAACTATAAACTCTGTCAATGAGATGTAGCAACTCTTGTGGAGCATCATCCTTTCCCAGACCGATAAGATAGTTATAGTCTCAAGGAGTTTAATTCAGTAGGTGTTGCAATTGCTGTTGTTGTAGTTGCCCAATCCCAGTGGTTGCCCAATCCCAACTTGAACCTTTTCTGTAATCCAGGCAGACTACCACCAGCCTGTGATGGGATAAAGTCTCTCCCCATCCCTGTTTTTGGCGGAACGGTTTTTGAGCTGGTGGAGCTGTTGCTTGAATAGTTCTATCTGTTGCGTTCTATCTGTTGCTGCTGGGCGGAGATTTGTAAATCTAATTTATTTAGATGTGTTTGCCCTGGGGGGCAGGGTAAACGCATCTAAATTTGTATTAAAATTTACAGTGAAAAAATAAACAATAGTATCAAAAATCTAGAATTACCCTGTTGATTCTCAATAAGCGCAACTTATTCTCAATTATTGGCCGTGTTATCCTTGGTCGATTTGAGAGTACTCTACATTCTGGTTTCGTACGCAAATCCGACTTTGATTTTTGTTCAAAGTCAGCGGAAAATTTGTTGACTTTGAACAAAAAAAACTGCTTTAGGATGGGATTTATTCGAATTTCACAAAAAATTGAGTTAATCAATTTTTTGTATGTTACCATTTATACCAAATAAGATGCGTTTACCCTGCCCTGGGGGGAAGGCCAAACACACAAACAACCACCGTCACGGTTATTCAGTTTTTAAGGCGCGAAACTTTGCCACTTGTCCCTAAGTGTGATACTTTCATTGAGTGCTTATCGATACTGATTTAAAGCCAGCAAATCCCACACCATTTACCCCAGCATAACCTCTGGGGGGTGTTGTAATTTGTTTTTACCTGGTAGTCGGTGTCGCACCGCTATCTTCAATGGCCTAAGACTTGGTTTCTTAGGAACCGATTCTTGTCGGGGTCGAGAAGACAAAGATACTGAAGACAATGTGAAATTATTCTGATGATTACTCAGTCACCACCAAGTAACTGGCGACTCAAGCCAGGTTATCTGAGCTATAGTGGCTCTCAGTTTGAGTCCGTTCACATTCTTTTGGGACGGTTTTTGGCCGATCGCCATTCCTCTAATCCTCTATCGACTGGCTCTTTACTGTCCGACAATCCCAGCTGTGAATGGGGCAAGGGGCAGCCATTCGAAAAAGTGATCGACTCTCCAGAAGCTTTTGCGGCGTTGATAGCAAATCCTCAGTTGTTTCGACATGCGATCGCAATTATTGAACCCTGGAAACATGTGGGCTGTAACCCCCTAGGTGAGGAGGTCCGTGCCTCGGTTAATGTGGCTTATTTGGCGCAAAAAGTTGCTGACTGTGATTCAATTCTCTTTCCCTATTGGGCCTCAGGTCCGTTAGATTTGGAGCGACTGATCCCCGTCATCAGCTCAGGATTGGCAATTGTGGTAGAGGGGGGGGATCCATCTGTCCGGAATCCATCTACCTTTGCAGGGGCAAGTTGCTCCCATCAGGATCTTCTCCGTCTATCTGAGCAGATTCTCCTCTCTCGGACTCCTGCAAGCGCACCTGCCATATTTATTTGTTTAGGGCACCAGCTTGCGGCTCAGGCTCACATCAGCCTGATTCGTCGGGCAGTCAGGGAAGTGTTGGCTCTAGATGTTTTGGAGGGGGATGGCAATGGCAAGGCTTTAAGGGCTTTACAACTTGTCTGTCAAGAAATCCAGGCAGTAGGGCAGTCCCTGGTCGTCAAGAAGCGGGATGGCCGTGTGGTGGCAGACAATTGGGAGCATCAGGAGTTTGCGGTGGCTCACAACGAAGCAAAAGAGATTGGTGATCGCCAGCTGCGCCAGTATGAATCCCCTGACCATGAGACCTCCGGTGTTCCTGAGGCAGTGATTGTTGCCCATGAGATTACTGCTGATGAGCACGAAGGGGTGATTGATACGTCGATTGCCTATGAGCATGAACTCAACATTGCCATGTTTCATTCGGACGAGGTCAACGAAGAGGCAATCTTATTTGCAAACTGGGCGTATCGGTTAATTCATGATGCTCTCATTCCCAGCCGTCACATTGTAGCGAATAGTGCTTTGTCTTGGCTTATCCAGCTCCCTGATGCTGTTGAAATTTTGTGCTCGACGGCGGATGATGATGATCAGGTTTTGACAGAGTGTTCTGGGACTTGCATCAATTACATAGATTTTGAAAGTAAAACCGTTCGGCGATCGTTTACCTGTCAGTTTCATCCCGAATTGCTGGCAGATCTGCGGGTGGTGGGCTTGCGGCAGCCCCCCTCCTATGAAGAGCTGAAGCAGGATGATGGGGTACGGCTATTTGCACGTTTGTTGTATGCCGGGATGCAGGAATAGCGATCGCAATTTCACAGGCAGACAGCTCTTGCTTGAATAGTTCTATCTGTTGCGTTCTATCGGTTGTGGCTGGGGGGAGATTTGTTTTTGCTGTGGTTCAATCAGTGAGCTAGTTGAGGCGGTATAGCGTAGAGCTTCTTTTGATAGTGGCTAAAACTAACATGAACCAGGTAACGGTACCTGGTTCATGGTTATACTTATTCAACAAAATATCTAGCTAGGGTTTACAGAGTCTTACAGCCGACGCTCAACAAAAAAGTATATTCCTCCATTACTTACTTTCCTGAGTGGTTTGGCTTTTGATGTTTTAACAGTTTGGCTAGCCTAAGACGCTGAACAAAGATGCTTCAGATCATTACCACTAGCTAGTTAAAACATCGACCAATTAGGGCTAGACATGGTTTTAGTTGTCTAGGGTAGGTGGTAATTAAACTCAATTACTCCCATTCATGCTGATTTAACGCCTACCTTACCCTACATGTCTTGTTAATCTCTATGACTAAGTTTCTAGGGCTGTAAGTTCTTCAGGACAGGAGGCACAGTCCTGAATTCCGATTGGTTTGTGTGCCTATGATTAATGTATCAACTTGGCTGAACTTTTGGTAGACTCTGTTCAGAGAAATTTGCTTAACTTAAACTTTGTTTAAAAAGCCTATGAATTCGTAACGTTCGACAAATCCTATAGGATTTACGGCGCAAACCCGGTTATTGAGGGTAATTACACCGATTTCAGCCTTTGACTGATAAGAGAAACCGGGTTTTAAGGGTCTTGGTGTCTAAGTCCTGTACTAATCATTGATTCGAGAATATTCCACCCTCAGTAACTCTTCCGGAATCGAATTTGATCATGGGTATAGGGGTAAATGGATAAATTGGGGCATGGGATGATCTAGATTTTCGTTTGATTCATATGTTCAGCATTTTGTTAGCTTGTATTAGTTGACCAACGCTCTAAGGGAAAATCTGTCCAAATTTGATTAAACTTTCTCATCACCTGTCCTAGGTAGTGCCAAGGGTTAACTGGAAGTGGAAGGCACAGCCATTTGGCAAAATTAAGCTGAGGGGTGACACCCCTCATTAAAACTGCTATATTGTGATTATTGTAGATGCACCCTGATGATCAAGAGAGCTTGAAGACGGCTCTCTTATTTTTTTTAGGGAAAGGGATCGATACAGGATATCTCAAAAGCCGTGTGTACTCATTCAAAAACAACGCAAAACAAACAACGCAAAACTAGCGAATGCGATCGCATACTCTGTATATATCTGTATATCTAATGAGGGATGAGAGGATGGCTCACAGGGGTAGGTTTTTTACATTTGGGTAAAACATGGGACGACCCAGAGGGAGAGGAAAAGGAAAACAACGAACAAGCGATGCAGCGCGGTCATGGGGGAAACCCCCATGACCGCGCTGCATCAAGACAATGATGATTTTTAACGACAATAATGGTATATTTTCTTATCCCCCACACCCCACACCCCACACCCCACACCCCACACCCCACACCTGACGTCAAAGTAAAAAACCTACCCTTATGAGTGAGAGGATGGGGGGTGAGTTTTCTGATTCCTCCACCCCTGCTCTAGGTGAAATTTATCCTCTTGCGTAAAAAGGAAAGACTTGGGTGATAACTATATAGGTGCATCCCAGATTGACTTGAGCAAGTTGTGATGAGGAAATAAACATGAAAAAAGCACTATTAATCGGAGCGTTATTGGCCCAGACTACAACATTTGGTGCTAGTAAAGCCCTGGCTCAGGTTCCTGATTGGGTGATGGATGGAGCAGGATGTGTTCCCATTGATTCTGCTATACAACAAGACCTTTATCTGATCACGGCGGGACGGATTAAGTTCAAACCAGAAAAAACCGGTTCAATTACTGTCATTTGTCCAGTGTCTGTTAATGTTAAAAATGCCAACAACATTAGTGTTTCCTACCGTGATTCGACGGGAAGAAGTACGAATGCTCGTGTCACAGCAGCACTACGACGCATTAGAAAGCGTGATGGTGCTGTTAATACTGTCTCTGGATTAGTTTTTAATTCGGATACCAGAAGCGAAACTGCTTATACCTTCGAGGGAAGTTCAACCAGTAGTGAATCAGGTCATACCTTTGACCATTTCAATTACTACTACTATGTGCAGACTGCCCTGGTTCGGAGAAGCTCAAGCAATATCGTCGAGTTTGGGGGAGTTGAGCTAGGAAGAGTTATTTTTTAAGTCTGATCTCAATAGCACCCTCGTTAACGCTGAAACTTTGACGAAATAACCCATGATCCGGTGCGACCCAGCGTTTTCGTGGGAGCTAAGCGTGAACGCGCACCAAGAGATTGGCCTAAGGCCACGCTTCGCGATGAAGCTAAGCTTCCGCTAAAAGCGATTAGCCCGAAGGGCTACGCTACGCGAACGAGTCCGGTTAATCACTTCGTCTTTAGGTAAATCGTTAATTATTAATCGTTAATTGACGAACAACTAAAAATGATAAGTAGTCAACCGGACATTATATTACCAACAATATTAAATCAATACGTCTTCTACCATAATTTCATTTAACGTTTTCAATAACTCCCGCTCATTGTAAGGCTTAGAAAAATAAGCAGATGCACCTAAAGTCATAGCTAGTTTGCGATGCTTAGAACCACTCCGGGAGGTGAGCATAATAATGGGTAAGGTCTTTAAGCTTGGCTCTCCTTTGACCCGAGTTAAAAAGCCGTAGCCATCCAGCCTGGGCATTTCGATGTCACAAATAATGGCTTTAACCTCTAATCCCCGAAGCAGTTTTTCTATCCCATCCTGACCATCTTTGGCGTGTTCTACAATATACCCAGCTTTTTCTAACCCCAATGCCAACATCCGGCGCACGTTAATCGAGTCGTCAATGATTAAGATGGTGTCTTTAGTACTTGGTTGTATCCCGATCGAGGGAGGTTGTTGCTCCACAAATCCCTTTGAGGTGGAGCCATATTGTGGGGATAAACTCTCTAGGTTACTGGTGCGCTGACAACTGATTATCCAGCGTACCATGGCATTGGCGTCTACCAGGGGAACCACTCGACCGTTGCCGAGAATGGTACAGCCGCTAAATCCATCAGGTAACCCTAGGGTTCCTTCTACTTGACGCACGGTAACTTCTCGCTCTCCCCAGGAGCGGTCTACACACAGGCCGATTAATTGCTCGGCTTGATTGATAATTAGAATAGTAGGTTCATTAATGTTCGGGGTTTCTTCTAGGGTGGTGACCCGACGGCGACAGTAAAATTTCAGCCACTTTTTCAGGCGAATCAGGGACACCATTTTCCCTTGCCAGTTGATAACTTCGTTGGCTAGGGTAGTTAATATTTGCTGGGATTTCAGCATCAGCATTTCTTGAATCACATCGATGGGAAATGCCAAAAGCATGCCGTTACTTTCCACTAGCAGGATGCGTGCTACCGATAGGGTAAAGGGGACGGTGAGGGTAAAAGTCGTTCCCCAGCCGGGTTGGGTATCGACTCGGATATCCCCCCGGATTTGCTTGAGGTTGTTGCGCACTACATCCATCCCTACACCACGACCAGATAGGTCGGTAACTTGATCAGCTGTACTAAATCCGGGTTCAAAAATCAGGGACAGCAATTCCTGGTCACTGGCGCTGGCGAGCAGCTCCTGGTCTAATCCCATTTCCTCTGCTCTGGCTCGGATTTTAGTTAAATTAATGCCTTTGCCATCATCACGGAGGGTAAGCTGGGTCTGGTTCCCCCTGTGGGTGGCTTTGATTTCAATAGTTCCCTTTGGCGGTTTCCCCATAGCCTGACGGGTGCTAGGGTCTTCAATGCCATGGTCGAAGGCATTGCGCAATAAATGCATTAGGGGGTCACTCAGGGTTTCCAGGATGGTGCGGTCAATCAGGGTACCTTTCCCCACTACCTTCAGTTCTACTTGTTTGCCATGCTCCACACACAAGTCCCGCAAAGCTCGGGAAAATCGCCCCACTAAATCAGATAACGGACGCATCCGAACCTGAGTCAGATTGGTTTGCAGCTGCTTGGCAGTTTTGTTTAATTCATGGGCAATGCTATCAGTATCGTCTAGGGTCAATTCCAAGTCGCTGGTGACTTCTTCGATTTGAACAATGGTTTCCATCACCTCCCTTGATAGCAGGTGCAAGTCGCTGTAGGAATCCATCTCTAAGGCATCAAAGCCTTGAACAGTAATAGCTAGGGAAGCAGGGGAAGCAGAGGAAGCGTCAGAAGCGGCGGGAGAAGATACGGAAGATGGCAGGACAAGTCCCTCGGATTTGCTGGTTTCCCCATCCCCCTGTCTTGCTGCCATGCCTCTTGGGGTGGCAATCTGGTCATAAGATGTGCGGAGCTTGTGATTGGAAGCTTCGAGAATCTTGACCCGGCGGCTAAGGTTGTCTACTAGGGTGCGCAGTCGTCCCAGTTGCAGCGAAAGACCATTGCGCTCGATAGTCAGTTCTCCAAACAAGTCATTGAGTCGATCCAACTTTCGCACAGGAATGCGCACAGTATTTTCCTGGTGTGGGTCTTTTGAGGAGTCTTCCTGATTTTTCTCTCTCAGGAAGATCGGTTCAGGGGAAGGGGGGGAAGACAAGGGAGGGGGAGAAGACAAGGCAGAGGGGGAAGAGAAGGCAGAGGGGGAAGAGATGTTGAGATTGCTATCCACCCATTGAAATACCTTTACTTCCCCTTGGTCTTGCTGGTCTTGCTGGTCTTGCTGGTCTTGCTGGTCTTGCTGGTCTTGCTGGTCTTGCTGGTCTTGCTGGTCTTGCTGGTTTTGCTGGTCTTGCTGGTCTTGCTGGTCTTGCTGGTTTTGCTGGTCTTGCTGGTTTTGCTGGTCTTGCTGGTCTTGCTGGTCTTGCTGGTATGCCTCATCCCCTTGTCCGACTAGTTCTGGCTGATCGGTTTCCAATTCCCCAACTAATATAGCTTCCTCTGCCACCCCTGGGTCTGTAGCTCCTCCTTGATTCTCCTGAAACTCCCTAGCTTCGAGGCGGCAGGGTAAATGAGTCAGTTGACCAACCAGTACCAACGCCTGGGATTGCCGCCACACCATTAGAGCTTGTTGGGCGATCGCTTCCACTTGGTCTGGGGCAGCTTCTAGCTGGTGATTGATGTCTTCGCACAACTGGCTAAAAGCCTCAAGCTGCAGCATTTCTCCTAACCCGCCTAATTCTTGAGCCATGATGGACACTTCTTCAAGCAAGCAGGGTCTTTCGGGGTCTGCTAATACCCCTTCTAGGCGAGCTAGACACCCTTCCACTTCTGTTTCAAACAGCATGGCAGTCACATTAGTGCCATCCTCTGCTCCTAACATAGTAGTTGCATCATCTGCGACCGGATCCCCTAGAATCTCGTGCAGTTGATCAAATACTGGGTTAGCTATGGTTTCTAGCCACTGGGAGTCTACCCGATTGCCCTGGCGGTTGATCTCGAGTACCTGGCGCAGACAGTCTACCCCCTGTAGGAGTAGACTTTCGAGTTGGTTTTCAATTGCGATCGCATTTTTCTTAGCCTTGAGAACTTTAAATGAATCCTCTAAGCGGTGAGTTAGGTGACTCAAGGTGCCATATCCCATCATCCCAGCTCCCCCTTTGACAGAATGAACCGCTCGCAGAATCCCATCCATTTTCTGACTATCAATGGCAGCGCTGGCTAAACCCAGCAGCACCGATTCAATGGTATCTAAGTATTCCTTTGCCTCTTCGAGAAACTGTAGCTGAATTTCCAGTTCTTTGTCCTGTGACATGTGTAGTGGTTAGTGGTTAGGGTTAGTAGTTAGTGCTTAGTGGTCATTAGTCATGATTGTGATCAACTTTAAACTTGCCAACCGATGTTTGTAATTCTTCAGCAATACTTACAGTGTCTTGGAGGGAGTGGGAGATATGTTCTGTTGACTGGTAGGTGCGTTCTGAGATTTGGGCAATGTCTTTCATTAAGTTTGTCACAGCGCTTGAGGTTTCCGCTTGGGAAACGGTGGCTTGGGATATGGATTGAATGAATTGGTCGATTTGGGTGGAGACGTTGAGGATTTGACCAAAACTGTCTTTGGCTTCTTGAACTAGATAGGTGCCTTCGACCACTTGGGTAGTTCCCAGTTCCATGGCTTCTACCACTTCGGAGGTGCCTTGTTGGATGTTGTCTACAATTTGTTCAATTTCTTTAGTGGCCGTGGCAGCGCGAGCAGCGAGTTCCCCAACTTCTTCGGCAACCACTGCAAATCCTTGCCCCTCTTCCCCAGCCCGTGCGGCTTCTATGCCAGCGTTGATCGATAATAGGTTAGTTTGCAGGGCAATTTGGTTAATAAATGCCACCACTTGGGAAATTTGCTGGGAGGATTCCCCAAGGCGCTTGACTTTTTTGGCAGTTTCTGCTATTGTGTCTCTCAAAATTAGAATACTGGCAACAGAGCGCTCAATAGCGTGGGTGCCGCTTTGGGCGGTGTTGGCAGCGGTATGAGCCACGGCAGCGGCTTGGCGGGCGTTAGAAGCTACCTCTTGAATAGAACGACTCATTTGAGCCACAGAATCTAGGGTGTTGGTGATTTCCTGGGTTTGTTGGAGAGCGGCTTCAGACAGTTGATGAATAGCTCCAGCATTGTCCCCAACGGACTGGTTTACCTCAGTGGCAGCAGTTTTGACTTGGGTAACAATCCTTCGTAGACTTTCGATGACGGCATTGAAGAAGTCAGCCACAGTGCCAATTTCCCCACTGAGGATCTCAGCCCTTACCGTGAGGTCACCTTGGGCAGCTCCTTCCACTTTATTGACCAGTTCTAACAGTTGCAACTGTAGGGCTTCCCGTTGTTGCTGTTGCTCCTGGGAAACTACTTCCGCAGCAATGCGGGCTTGTTTGAGCTGCTCTACTAGCTTGGCTTGCTCAAGGGCAAAGCCCAATTGAATGGCCATCTGCCTGAAAAAGTTGATGTCTGATTCTTCCCAATGCCGGGTACCGGAACACTGATGGGCGACCAACAGTCCCAGTAATTTGTCCTCTGCTAAGATGGGGGCGACTAGGTGAGCTTTGACTTTAAACGGTTCAAGTTGACCCAAATAACAATCACTCAAGCCGGCCTGGTAAATGTTATCCAAGGCACTAACTCTACCATGCTGATACTTTTCCACATATTGGTGGGCAAAGCAGGGGTCAGCAATTTCTGCTCCTAGGGATTTCGGCCAGCCATGACCCACGGATTCGGCGACAATGGTTCCTTGGGCTATTTCGTCAAACAGATAGACTAGAACTCGGTCGGTTTTCAGAGCTTCTCGGATGCCACTGGTGGCTGACTGGTAGATTTCCTCGACTGTGAAGGATTGCCGGATACGGGAGGTAATCTCAATGACTTGCCCAGCTCGATCGGCTTCAGCGGTTTTCACTGTGGCGAGAGTGGCACCGCTTAAAGCTAGTCCTAAGTGGGTGGCTAATTCCTGTAGAAAGTCAATCTCATCGGTGCGCCATACCCGAGTCCTAGAACACTGATGAGCTACCAATAAGCCAATTAGATTATCGACCCCCACAATCGGGACAACCAGATTTGCCTTCACTTGCAGTCGGTTCAACAACTGCATATGGCCCGAGGAATATTTCTCTGCTTGGACATCACTGGTGGGCACAACCCTGCCCTTGCGGTAGGCTTCCAGCAATTTTCTGGGAATACAAGCATCGGTGATTTCGTTGGCGATCGCTTTTGGCCAAGGGGAGTCTACCGCTTCAGCCACAATGGTTCCCCGATAGCCTGGGTCAAAATAATAGATCACCACCCGCTCAGCAGCTAACTTTTCCTTAGCAGCATTAACCACTAAATCAAAGGCATGGGCTTTTTCATCAGGTTTGGCAGCATGGGTGACAACATCAGCAAATAACTGGGCCTTGTTTAGGGAAGCTTGTTGGTTAGCAACTAGGGTCTGTAGCTGAGATGCCATGCGGTTGATATTTGACCCAAGTACCCCTAGCTCATCAGTTCCCACTAGCTCCAAACGGGTATCCAGTTCCCCTTCGCCGAGGGCTTTCACTGCGTTGGTAGCTGCTAACAGGGGACTGGTCAAACGGTTAGCGAGATAGACAGCTACTGCAGCAACTAATAAGGTGGTCAGGGAGGTTCCGAGGGTCAGGGTCAGGAGTAATTGCCGTTGGGGCAGAAATGCGATCGCATCTGGGGTGGCCATGACTGCTACCCAGGGCAGGTCAGGTAAGTCGTTGATTTTACGAAAGGGGGTATAGGCTAGCAGATCCTGATGCTTTTTGACCTGATCAGATGTGACTAGAGTATTTGGTTTATCAGCAGTTAGCAGTTCTTTGGCGTCCGGGAATACCTTGGTTAGGGGCTGATTAACGATCTGGCTTTGGTTGGAGAGAAAAATTTTACCGTTGGTGGTATTGATTAAGTAAAGTTCTTCGCGATCGCTGCCCATCAGGTTGATCGAATCTTGAAGGTATTGGATGGGCATCCGGGATTGGATAACTGCGACCAGCTTTTGTGTATTTTCGTCAAGTACCGGTGCAGCTAAGTAAAGGGATAACTGACCAGACGCATCCGAGTGTATCGGTTGACTAATCGCCGGTTGTTTGGTCTTGATCACCTGCTCAAAATAAGACCGGGAGCTGGGATTATCTACCGGAGTCTGATTAGATTTGGCAATCACTTTGCCTGTTAAGTCGAAAACAGCTATACTGTCGTAGACTTGGTAAATGTCTTCGTAGCGGTTTAATAATAGGGATTGTCTTTCTGAAAGGGAGCTGGTCTGCTGTTGACTGGAATTAGTAAAAACTGGGAGCGTAGCTAGAACTCGAATATCGGCATAGCGGTCTTGTATGAAGCCCTTGAGGTTGTCTTCTAGGCTAACTACCCTAGCAATGTTATTTTGGGAAATTTCTTGGGTAATAGATTGCTTAGCTAAGTTATAGGCAATAGAGCCAATCAGCAGCACAGGAATAGTGCCTAGGGTGATGAATAATGATGTTACTTTAGTTTTTAAGCTGAGTTTAAGACCCCCAGAGCGTTTGGAACTGCTAGGTGGTTCAGAGGAGCCTATAGGCTCAGCCCCATCCTGAGCCGAGTTTTGGCTTGGTTCTGTGCTAGTCAAATTTATAACTGAGTCCAATTCAGCATGGTGACGATACCTATCTTTGGTTACACCCTGACTAGTTAAATCCTTATTAATTTCATTATATATTGATTTATCAAATTCTTTCACCATAAAAAAGCACCATTACCTGGCTACTAACTTAGTTTTTATAAAAGCATTTATAAATCTATTAAAAAAAAGGATAGTATTAAATTAACAATCAATAATTACCAGCTGCCCTTGAGTTTAAGTTAATTCCCGTTAAATTAGGTGTTGTGTAAAAGGGATGAAGCCATAATTGCCAAACCATCTAGTACTAACAAAATTTCTTGCTCTTGCAAAGCGCATCCCCGTAAGTAGGGAACCAAACCCGATGACACTTGTCCCAGTGGAGATTGAATACAATCGGGTGTTAGTCGCAACACCCCTTCAATGCTTTGGACTGCAACCCCTAAAGACGCTGACTGATTACGGAGCGTCACTATGTTGTACTGTTGAACATTGGTTTCTACGGTCGGTAAACCTAGCATTTGAGCTAGATCAATTACCCACAACACACGAGAACGCCGATTCATCAACCCCTGTACGTACAGAGGCATATTTGGCATGGGGGTCAGACGCTCTTGGGGCAAGACTAGAACTTCCTGGGCTTGATTCATAGATATAACCGCAGGGGTTTGTTCATTTAACAAAAATTTAAGATAAGCATCCCCGATATTATTGTGTTGTTCAGATGCTTTGGTTATACTAGCTAACTGAGACCAGGTCTGGGGGATATTGGCTAGGGCTGACGTGTTCATTAATTCACAAGTTAACCGATGTGAGGAAACCAATAATTGCTGAGTTTATAATTGGTGAGTGTATAAAAGTATTGCTTAGGTAAACTATAACCAATAAAATAATCTATAATAATAACCTATAGAGGGATATGTATTTATAATACAACCCTAAATGTCTTAATAAATTAACACCGAATTCAGCTTTTTATCCTTCATAGATATAAGGGATATAGCTCCCCAATGATTATTTGAGATGTTTAAACACTATCTTAAGGAGATCGGATTGGTTAAACGGTTTAGTCAAGTAACCAGATGCTCCAACAAGTTTAGCTTTAGCTCGGTCTAGGAAACCAGTATTGCCAGTTACCATAATAATTGGGGTATGTTTAAAAAGTGAATGCTTTCGTAACAGAGAACATAGCTCATAACCATCTAAGTTTGGCATGGCAACATCGAGCAAAATTAGGTCAGGCTTAATACGGATCACTTGCATTAATGCCCTAACTGGGTCATTAATCATGACAACAGAGAAACTTTTATCTTCCAAGAAGGAGTTGATGGCATTTAAAACACTTGTACTATCATCAATGCAAGCAATCTTGTAAGTTTTACTGGTAGACATTGGTTTTTGATTAACCGATGTATTATATTGGAAGCTGTGCTCTAATTGAGCCGACTTATTTAGAGAGGATTCGTGAATTGAATTCAATTGTGTAGAATTTCCGATGGGGACTACAGAATGAGAGCTATAGGGATTATTCACTGGCTTTGAGTTAGAAGAGTGCTGATGTTGTAACTGTTCGTAACAGTGTTCAACAATTGTGCGAAGGTCAAGCCTACAAAATTTAGGCAAATCCTCAGATGGATTAGTTTCCAGTAATTGGTAAGTTCCTTCTTTCTCTGACAGCAGAGAACCTACTACGTCTTCAGCCAATTCTTCGATCAGACTTGCTGCCTGAACGGAATTGAGATAATGTTGATTAACCAACCAACAAATTGCTTGGTAATCTGAAGGATAATTTGAATGACTGTTTAAGTTGGCTTCAAAGATCAGGCGAACCTGAACCCGAACGGCACTAACAAGGGTAGGAATTCTACGACTTAGACGAGATAAGTAATGATCTAGGCGATCAAATGGGTTGATGGAGTTTGAGGCATAGATTAATTTACCATTTTCTAGATAGATTGACCAAGAAACTGAACCACTAGATACTTGTAAACATCCATTGGCATGACGACTGGATAATTGAGCCAATAAGGAAAGGGGGTTTAGTTTTTTATCATGTCTGTAGCTATTGATGTAGGTGGAGTTCATTTTTCTCTAATCCGCTGTAAATCAATTGATGAAAAAAATCAATACTAATGATTGATTGACTTGGCTTAATAGTTAGCTACATCCTAGCTAGGGTAGATTCCGTAAAGTTTTATTGAAGTGAAATTATTTTTTTAACTAAAAATCGATTTTCCAAACAAATAACAGCCATACCCTAACTAAAACTGTACAATAGGTTATGTGACTAGTAAAGATTACCTAATCAACTTAGGTAGTAGCTGCTTCCCTGAATTTGATATCTCAGAAATGAATGGGAGCTGAGATTCAAAAATTAAACGGTTTTAAGTTATTTGAAAAAAAATGAGGGGTGGATTCTCATTTGCATTGCACCATGACATCCAAGAGTGAAGGGTAACTATAGTCAGCTTGCATACACCCTCTAGGGACAGAAAAACTTTCCCAATACTAGATTAACCAAAAATTCACTCGTTGTCAATTATCATAACAAGATTGTGTATCATCTGTGTAAAGCTTACATAAATAGTTTTTACAATGGATGAAGTTAGTGTAATTACTGAGTGAGTATTTAGTGGCTGGTAGAGAATATTACCAAACAATAGGTCATGGTAAAAGTCTCGTAATTTATCCTGATAGTCGGCAGTACTACCGTAATCAATAAGAAGCTTAGCTAAAATGCCTTGACGATTTGGCTAATGAAATTAACGACAAGTTAGTTAATATAACCAAAATTGCACTTGTCAATAGCATTATTTTAAAGTTATAATCGATGGAGCTCGAATAAAGTGTTACACACTTAATTTGAAAACTGAAGTCGGACTTGCCTACGGCAAGTCGAAGAAAGCGTCTACGTTTATATAGCCCCTATATAATCCTACTATGCACGGGTTTGGGAGGCTAGTGCAAGATATATATTAGTATACTAATATAGTAATTACTTTGTGTGATTGCCAGCAAAGACTTGCTTTCCATCAACAGGGTGATTTGGTCAAGACGTTTCCCGCTCTACAGGGAGACGCCAAAAAATAGTTAGCTTAGACAAGAGGTTACTGCTGCAGTCTATCCTAGGAGTAATTGTCCCCCACTCTAGGAATAACGTTAGGAATAAACTTATCTCGATGCTAGCTACCGTTAACAATTAACAATCAGCGCTAGGAATGCTGCGGAAGCAGTTTGTACAGCCATATCTTGTCGTTTTATCGATTGGTTAGACAAGTATCGGAACCTATTCATCCCTTACAAAGCTAGTTTAGGGTATATTTGAGCTGAATTTTTGATCAAGTCCCATTAAATCCCGCTATAGCTATAAACTCCATTAAAAACGTTTTTTGCTGATCAAATATCATGACTCATTTTGGCATCATTTGTCCTCCTGCTTCTAGTCATCTTAACCTGATGACTACTTTAGGTTACGAACTGAAACAGCGTGGTCATCGCGTCACCGTATTAGGAATTGAAGACGCTCAACCAAAAGTTCTAGCTGCAGGATTAGAATTTGAGGTGATTGGCAAGTCGGATTTTCCCAAAGGAACAACAAAAGACGCATTTACTCAACTAGGTCATCTCAGAGGATTTAAGGCTTTTCAGTATACCATCAATAGGATGGTCAATGTAGCAAAAATATTTCTTCAGGATGCTCCAGAAGTCATTAAAGCAGCAGGTATAGAGCTATTGTTAGTCGATCAAGTTTCTCCAGAAGGAGGAACTATCGCTGAGTATCTAGACATTCCTTTTGTTACTGTGTGTGCTGCTGTAATATTGAATCGGGAAATAAGTGTTCCTCCCTTTATAACCTCCTGGAATTATGACCCTTCATGGCGGGGAATTATACGCAACAGAGTGGGTTATGCACCGCTTGATATTATGGTGGGACAATCTCTGAAAACAGTTGTTAATGAGTATCGTAAGCAGTGGAATTTATCTACCTATAATAAACCCAATCAAAACTATTCCAAGTTAGCTCAACTTAGTCAACAACCTGCTGAATTTGAATTTCCTAGAAGAAAACTACCGTCTTGTTTTCATTTTACAGGTCCCTATAGTAACCCAGCAAGTCGAGAAGCTGCGCCTTTTCCTTATGAAAAATTGACTGAAAAACCCTTAATTTATGCTTCTATGGGAACTTTACAAAATCGGCTTCTCTGGATTTTTGAAAGGATTGCAAAAGCTTGTGTGGGATTAGATGCGCAATTAGTCATTACTTTAGGTGGGGCTGCTAGTCCAGAATCTTTACCAGAATTACCTGGAAATCCCATAGTTGTTAGCTATGCACCTCAATTAGAACTATTACAAAAAGCGACCCTTACCATCACTCATGCAGGAATGAATACCACCCTAGAATCGTTAAGTAATGGGGTACCAATGGTAGCTATTCCCATTGCTAACGATCAACCTGGAGTGGCGGCGCGGATCACTTGGACAGGAACAGGGGAAGTAATACCTTTGGGCAAAGTCAGGGTGGAGAAGTTACAAAAAGCTATCAAACGACTCTTAACCGAAGATTCCTATAAAAAGAATGCCTTGAGGCTACAAGAGGCAATTAGACGAGCAGGGGGAGTGAGTCGAGCTGCTGATATTATCGAACAGGTTGTTGCTACAGGTAAACCGGTTATTTCTCACATTACTACCTAGTAAAAATTATTAACAAATGGTTCTAGATTTATGCAAAATCTAATTCAGGAAACTAAGCTTCCTAATGGTAATAAAATATTTTGCCTGCAGGAAAAAGAAGTACCAGTTCTGTACAAACAGATTCAAGGCTACATTAAATATGGAATTGAGCTGCACGAAGGTGATATCGTATTTGATGTAGGAGCTAACATTGGTTTGTTTGCCTTATGGGCATATCAAAAGTGTCATAAAAATGTTAGTATTTATGCTTTTGAACCTATTCCAGCAATTTTTAATGTACTACAGGCTAACGCTCAACGCTTTGATTCAGATAAAATTAAAGTCTTACCCTGTGGACTTTCTCAGGAATCCAAGAGTATAACATTTGCTTATAATCCCAACGCTAGCATGTTATCCACTGCATATCCAGAGGAGTTAAATGAGCTAAAAAATCAACTAAATCAGGCTATTGTTCGCAATCTTAAACAGGCCCCCAAAGCTTTTCGTTTGCTTCGTTGGTTTCCGTCGTTTATGCGGTCGCTGATCATCCAAAATAGAATAGAAAAAGCTTTTAAAAGCGAGCGGGTAACTTGCCAGTTAAAAACTGTTTCAGAGATTATCAGTGAACACAATATCGAACAGATTGATTTGCTTAAGATAGATGTCGAGAAAAGCGAGTTGGATGTACTTTTAGGCATCGAAGCTCAGGATTGGCAAAAGATCAAGCAAATTGTTGTTGAAGTTCACGATCTAGAGCATCGACTCCAAACAATTACGAATTTGCTCAAAGAACACGGCTTAAGCGAAATTCAAGTCGAGCAAGAACCTATTTTCCATGGTTCTAATGTTTTCAATGTCTATGCCTGGCGAGGATAATACTGAGATTTCCAAGCTTAAATAGAGGCAGCTGATGGGGTCCCCCGTTAGAAAGCAGGGCAAACGCATCTTATTTTGACATGCCTACTGGATCTGAGATTCATGGGATAAGTATTTATATTTATTAATTTTGAAATCTCTTCTGAGTAAGGCTTCTAGAATTTAGATGCATTTGCCCTGACCCCGTGAAGGTTTGGGCTGTTTTTTTGTCAGAGTTTTATCCTCTGTATCAACTGGAAATTTGGTCATATATTAAAATTATTATGATGCTTTAAATAACGCAATTTATGGAATAAATTTACATATTAAATCCAATTTAATATGTCGTATTTGCCAGCATATTATCAGCTCAAATGTAATGCAATTATTACCCATTGGGCGCTGGGGGGGCGACAAGCGTCCCAAAACCCATGTGGGGTAATAATTAGACCAAATTATGGTAAAAAAAGATAGGTCAGTAATTTTCAATAAGACCAATAAAGCTGAAAATGATACCTCTATTTTACCAAATACACTTAGAAAATAAACTAGTACGTTCTGAATACTTGCTTTGTTCTCTTTTAATTAATCTTTTACAAGATATCAAAGAAGTTAGCCTAGAAAAATTAGCAACCGCTTTACCTATACCAATTTTATTTGAGAGTAGACGAAAAAAATTACAAAGGTGCGCTTTCCGTTGGCGAATTAAATTCGCCACGGGTCGCACCTAAAGATTTCTATCCTTACCAATACTTAATATTGAGCAATTGTGGTTTCCCATTATCACTAGTTGGTTAAGTCAAAATTTTTCTTTTGATGACGTTTTATATTTAGTTATTGATTGACCGTAGGTCACGCTACGCGAACGAACGAGTTGGGCACGGATAAATTTAATAATGGTTAGCCTCGTTTATGACAATAGAGCTATCCCTATATATTGGCAATTGTTACCTAAATTAGGCTCAAGTAACTTGACGGAACAAATTCAAATATTCGAGAAAGTTTTACCCTGTCTTGATGCAGTCGCTCATGGGGGGAACCCCCAAGACCGCGCTGCATCGCTTATTTAAAAACTATCAACCCCTCGTATTGGGAGATAGAGAATTTTGTTATGTTAAATTAGCTGACTGGCTAAGGAATAAGTCTTTACAGTTTTGTTTGAGGCTAAGAAAGGATGAATTTGTGGAATTAGAGAATGGAATTTGGAGAGAGTTAAATGCTTGAGGATTAAAACCAGGATTATCTTTGTTTCTTCAAGGGGGAAAAGTAACAAAAATTTACAAAATTGCTGGTTTTAATATAGCTAGTAAATGGAAACGAAAGTTACACGGTTGCTCTCCCAAAGAGGGATGGTTTATCTTAACAAGTTTAGATAATCTTACCGAAGCTATCAGAACTTATAAAAAGCGTTTTAATATAGCGGTGCGACCCCGGTCGGGTTTCCCGACCTAGGGAACGCGCACCAAGAGAAGAAGAAATGTTTAGATATTTTAAAAGTGGTGGATATAACGCGCGAAGATACTAATCTTTCTGGTGAGCGTTTGATATCTTTGATATTACTTGTAGCAATTGCCTATAGTTTGGCCACTTTTCAAGGGCAAAAAATAAAAAGTAAAGGTGTACAAAAATATGTTGGTCGAGTTAAAGAGTCTGGACGTATGGAAAGGAGAGATAGCAGCTTTTACATTGGCTTATATGGGCTTGCGTTGGGTGAGTTTTATGGAATCGTGTTGGGATTTGGTTAAGGAGTTAATGAGCTTAAATCGCAATAAACTGGAGTATTATTTACGAGGTCTAAGAGCTAGGTTCCTTATTATGGCTACATTCTAGCTTTCATGTCACCCCGTCAGCATTGGGTGATTAAAAATAAAGTCCATTTGATTCTAGCTTTAACTTTTAATTAAATTGTTAGTTGTTGATTATTATTTATAGTTCATTGGCGATTTTATCAAACTTGTACTCCTGATAAACAAATGAAAGGTCTTTCATAATCTGCTCTCTTGTTAAGTTAAATTCTTCAAGATTTCTGACACGATGTTTGCGTTTATATTTTTTTTGTTTTTGCGCTTGTTTTTTAATATATTTTTTTAATTTATTACTAGGATTAATTCCAGTAAAATCTACTAGTTCTTCCAAGGCTTTCTCTAAATCAGATATTAATAAGTCATAACGCATAATTCTGACGTTGCTTTCTGGTATCTCTTGATTTTTGTGAAGCTGATAAAAATAGCGATAAAGATCTACATTATAGCGATATCGCCTTTCCTCATATCGTTGAATTTTATCGGGTGGTATATTTTTACCCCATTGGTTTTCAAGAAAGTTTCTATCCAAAGAAAGATGAGAAGGAATTGTTTCGTGAGGTGGACGAACTAAATAGATAAACTTGGCATCTGGAAATATTTCTAGCAATGTTTTAATGCGGTGAGTAGAAAAATGAATTTGCGCAATTACTTGTTTTTTCCCTGTGTAATAGATATGCCGCTTTAAACAACTTTCAAAAAATTTTACTGAACTTCGACGACGAGATGCTGGTTGCTGATCATGGAAGCGAAGCTCTGGATGCTCCTGATCATCAAAGGCTAAGGGTGTGGTTAAAAGGACAAACTGAGTATCGGCTTGGTGAAGGAATAATAGTTCTTCTTCTTCTACTCTATCAATAAAAATTCCATGTCCAATATCATCAGGTATCAGGGAGTTTAGATTGTGTTTAACTAAATAGTCAACCAGAGGCTTAGCTAAAATACGAGCTGTGAGTGATGGAACAAAAATATGCCAAGCTTTGAATGTAGTAAATTCTTCTGTTTGGGTTAGTAAATGATGGAGGAAAGTAGTCCCACTCCGAGGGTGTCCAATGATAAATATCGGTTTCACCACTTTAATGTCACGATACTTATAAAAGAAAATCTCATCTAAAGCCAGGGTTAGTCTAACCAAAATAAAAGCTAAGGGTGGCAGAAATAACCATAAAAAAAACCAGTGGCTTATCCCAAAGGTTTTCCAACATGAAATAATAATTCGGTAATAAACCTTTAACATGTTTTATATTTTAATGATTGGTAAATACTTTTTATTAAAAATAGACATATATAGCAGTCCTCAATTTGAGAACTGCTATAATGACTAATATGTGTGTCCGTCCAACAGACTTAGGGCTTTACTGCCACCTGTTGACCAGTGGCTGGTGTTCGTCGGAACTCAATGGGTTTGCGGGGAACTAAACCTGCCTTTTGTTGCCATTGAGCTATCTCAGAGAAAGACCAGTTACTACCAGCACTGGTCAAAGAGAAAAACAAATTCCCCAATGCACCCAGTTGTCCATCGTGTTTGGAAGGAAATATAGTTTTCTGAACGACGAGATGGCCTCCAGGTCGCAGAGCTTCAGCCAAACGCTGAAATAGCTCAATATTGGTTTTTTCATCAAAGTGGTGTATTAGGTTAGCCATAAAGATTAAGTCATAAGCATTGGTGCCTAGATCGTCTGTAAGAACATTGCCAGCTTTATAAACCACGCGATCGCCCATGCCTTCCTCGGCCAGGAGCGGTGCTGCATATTCAATGCCCTCAGGTAAATCGAGGATGACGGCTTTAAGGTCAGGGTAGCGGCGGCAGAGGGCTACTGACAAATAGCCGTGAGAGCCACCAACATCTAGCATTTTCTGAGCACCAGTTGGTACAGGTGTGCATTGGACTACTTCAGAAGCAGCTACGCTAGCGATTGAGCGCATACCCCGATGATAAAGTTGCCAGTGATGGGGGGACATTTTATCGTGAGATTCCAAAGGCTCTCCAGTGCGGATGAACTCTTCTAAGTGGGTGAGCCATTCCCACGCCAAAACTCGGCTAATGGTGTAATCGTAAAGTGACGACTCATTCTCACTTAGTAGCCATTTACGGGCAACTGGAGCCAAGGTATAGCACTCCTTCTGCTTGGCAAGGTAATCTGTAGCAACAAGAGCATCTAAAAGCTGGGTTAAGGCATGCTTGTTGAGATTACACCGCCCAGCAATCTCTTCGGCTGAAAGTGAACTTGACCCTAGGGCTTCAAACACACCTAGCTGTGTTGCTGCTATAAGAGATCGGGCTAGAATCAGGCAGGCTTGAGTTTCGATCGCAGGTTGGGGTACTTGCCCCAAGGCAAGGGCACTCTTTTCGAGCAAGTTTTCAGGATTAATACCAACTCTCATCTAGAACTATTAGCTCCTTTAATAAATCCAATGACTGGAATAAAACGGGGTCGATTGGCAAAGACATCACCATAGTTGGTGTCTTCGCTTAAGGCTTGTTCTTCAGTGTGAATACGCCGACTCATTAATAGAGCATTGGCGATGCTGAAAACGATAGTGGTGAAATAAGCAGTATGGATCAGGGGTAAAGCGGCGATTTCCAGAATTACTCCTAGCCAATTGGGATGCTTTAGGTAAAGGTAAATTCCTGAGTTAACTACAGGCTTGCCTGGGAAGGTAATGATCGGAAGAGTCCAACGCTTTTTTAGCGATCGCATTGATAAATACCGCAAGCCTTGACCAGCGACAGTAAGCATCAGTGCGATTGCTGCCAATCCTGGAATCAAAGGGCGATTGAGCCACCAAACCTCGTTAATCATTGCTGCAAACCAGCTTATTTGCAATACTTTCACGATCCAAAGGGAATTTGAGCCATATTCCCGTCCTCCGTTAGTAAGCAAGTATGCTGCATTCTGTTTGCTGATGCGAAGTTCAATCAGTCGCTGTAAAATGACCGCAACTACAACAAGCGTGAAGATAACCTTAGTAATCATTGAGCGCTTCCTACCATTGCAATAGCAGAATTTCCTGGGAGAAACCAGGTCCCATTGCGACCATCAAGCCATAACTACCTGGACTGGGCTGCTCTTGAGATAAGACTTCATTAAGCATATAGAGCACAGTGGATGAAGACATATTGCCAACTTTTTCTAAGGTGTCCCAGCTAAGCTGTACTGCTTCCTGAGTCAGTCCAAATTCCTCTTGTATAGTTTTAATTACCTTCGGTCCACCTGGATGCACAATCCAGCAAGAGATATCATCTGTTGATAAGTTATGCTTGTTCAGGAGTCGGTCAATCACCTCTCGCAGTCCTCCTTTGAGATGGTCAGACACTTCAGGTCTAAGAATATTCCTGAAGCCGGTATCGGCAATATCCATTCCCATCAAGTGAGTGGTATTGGGAAGCAAGATTGATCCAATATCAATTACCCGAGGTTGACCTGGCTTGGCTAAGGGATGATCGCGACCTACCATTAAAACTGCTCCCATCCCATCAGCAAACAGTGCAGCAGTAACGATAGAGCAAATGATTTCGCTGTAGAGAGTGGGGTCGTCTGGTAGTTTAGAAATCATTGTTTGCAATTCCATTTGCAAGGAACCCTGCCACAGAGCAGAGGACAGTTCACCAGCAAAGAAAATTGCAGCATCCTTGGGGTGTCCCTCTAGATACTCTGTCACTCGCGCTATACCTGCTGCTCCACCCATGCAGCCATAGCCAAACATTGGTAGTCGTTTGATGTACCGTGAAAAAGGGATGCGATTCATTAACCGAGCTTCCAGGGAGGGAACCGAAATGGTGAGTGTGGAGGAAGCGATTAATGCGATCTCCTCGGGCTCGATGCCGGTTGAACTGAACAATGACCCCACAGTTTTTTCAAAGTTATCGAGAGCAAGGTCTATAGACCGCTCAGCAGTGACTCCGGGAGTCGGTGGGTCAAACAAGGAATCTAGGGAGTGGGTGAAATAACGGCCTTTGACATTGACATTGGTGAAAAAGCGGTCGATGGTATCTAGATCAAAATCTAGATTCATCGTGATGCAAAACTTTTTGACCGCTGTGGCTAGCACTTCTTGAGGATAGTAGTGCTCGGGAAACGTGAAGGCAGTAGCAGCAATAACAGGCATGGTAATTTTATTCTTAAATAGCTTGAAAGTTAGTTGGTTTAAGGTTGCAAGTTAGTCGGTTTTTCGAGTACCGTGGCCTTTTGGCCAAGGTTGAAAGATTTTACTGCTTTGTGAAAATAGTGGTTAGTAATTATTAGTTAGTAGTTAGTGGTTAGCAGTTAGATTAGGAAGATTGTTATCCTTTGTGGTGAGGAATAGTATCGGGTGCATCTCAATGCATGAAATTAGGCAAAAATTCCCACACTCCCCGCGCCCGGGTCCCACACTTCCCTTTTTTTAAAAATATGAGATGCACCCAATAGTATCTGGGTGGCATACTACTCTCGATCAGGGAGTGAGATTTGACACCACCCGATCACCCGATCACCTTGACAGGTTGGCTAAGTTGGCTAGCGATCGCATCCAATAAAAGCTGGTCATGGCTCTTGAGGAAGAAGTGGTCACCAGGAAACATTTGCAGGGTGAAGTCTTTCTGGGTCTGCTTGCGCCAAGCCTCAAGTTCCGAATCACTGACTTTGGGGTCGGATTTGCCACCAAACACTGTGATTGGGCAATCGAGGGGATCTGCGCTGGAGTAGAAGTAAGTTTCCAAAATCGCAAAGTCTGCTCGCAACACTGGGAGGAATAGCTCCATCAGCTCAGGATTTTCTAATGTTTCCTGTGGTGTTCCATTTAAGCGACCTAGTGACTGGATAAACTCATCATCAGGCAGTCGATGGATGGGTAGATTCAGATCCGGTAGCTGAGGAGCAGGGCTTGCAGAAACAAATACGTGAACTGGGCTTGGTAAGTTCTGTTTGCGTAACTCACGGGCAAGCTCAAAGCTAATTAATGCTCCTAAACTGTGACCGAAAAAGGCAAAAGGAATGTCTAAGTAAGGATGCAAAACAGGTGTTAGAGCCTGAATCAGAGGTGAGAGGCGAGTAAATGGCTCTTCTTCGAGTCGGTTTTCTCGCCCAGGCAATTGAATTGAACAAACCTCAATCTCTGGTGGTAGCAATTCTAACCAAGAGCGGAAGATAGAAGCACCAGCTCCGGCATAGGGAAAGCAGAATAGACGTAGTTTTGCTTGGGGATTCGGCTTTGGACGGGTAACCCAAAGATTGGCTTGAGGTATTACCTTCTCTGAAGAGGTGATTGTACCTGAAGACTCATTAGTTGAATCCATCGAGTCCGTAGTGCTCGGTTTGCCTTGAGTTCCTTGATTTGGTGATGATTTGGCTTCTTTAACAACCAGCAGGAAAACTTGGGTGATAAAATCCTCAATGCTTAAACTAATGAAGTATTCTAGAGGAACAACCACCTCCAGATCACTCTCAATTTGATTCCTGAGCTCAACACCAACTATGGAGTCAAGTCCTAAGCTATGAAGGGGCTGCTGTAAGTCCAGTTGGCTGACACCAATTCCCATAGCTCTGGCTAATACATCTGTCAAGTAAGACTCCAACAGTGGCTGGCGTTCATCTGGTACTGCCGCTAGCAATTTAGCACGGGTTAAACTTGGCTTGGCTTCGGGTGCGACACCATGATTATGGGTGGATTTCCCATTAAGTTCTGATGGCATGCTCAGGGTTACGGTTACCCCTGAACTGTCCTGTTCAGTTGAGTTAGGAACTACGTCCAACCAGTAACGCGATCGCTGCCAAGGATAAGAGGGCAACGAAACACACTGACCCCCAGATGGATAGCGTCGGCTCCAGTCTACTGGGTAGCCCTGGCTGTAGAGAGTACCCAAAGAACCCAACATAACTGCTCGTTCCCGTTGCTGTCGGCGTAGAGAAGGCAATACTGTTCCGTTTTTGCCTGAGTTCTTCAGACACTGGGAGATATTTATCCCTAGGACTGGGTGGGGGCTAATCTCTACAAATAGATTATGCTTGGTCTTGATAAGTTGATCAATGGCACCGGCAAAACGCACTGGCTCTCTGATATTGCGTCCCCAGTAGGCACCATCAAAATTTTCACCCTCATGAGCTAGACCTGTGACGGTTGAGATGATTGGAATAGATGCAGTTTGAGGTGTAATTCCTTGAAGCGATCGCACTAATTGATCTTGAAACGGCTCCATCTGGGGACTGTGGAAAGCATAATTCACCCGCATCATCTTACAGAAAATCTGTCGCTGCTCAAGGGACTCAAGCACTTCTTCCAGGGCTGCTGCTTCACCTGATAGAACCAGTGAGGTAGGACTATTGATGGCAGCAATAGACAGACGACCGGCATACTTCGCTAAGAGTTCCTCTGCCTCAGCTACGGACAACTCCACAGCTGCCATTTTCCCAAGACCTGTTCCCTGCTGCATGAAGCGAGCGCGGTGGAAAACAACTTGCACTGCATCCTCCAAGCTGAGAGCTCCAGCAACATGAGCTGCTGCTACTTCTCCCACGCTATGCCCGATTATGGCCTTGGGTTCTATTCCCCAAGACCGCCACAAAGCAGCTAAAGCGACTTGCAAGGCAAAAATAGCTGGTTGAGCAATCTCAGTTTCTGCCAAGCGGGATGTTGACTCATTAGCCGTCAGTTCCTCCAGCAGTGACCAGTTGGCATAAGAGCTTAGCAGCCCATCGCACTTCTCTATAGTGGAGGAAAAGACCGGTTCAGTCGATAATAATTCACGTCCCATGCCCCACCATTGGGGTCCTTGACCAGAAAAGACAAAAACTAGCTTAGGACGGCGGTTCCGTTGCTTACGACCCCAAGACAGACCGGAGTAAGTTTCTCCAGAGCAAAATGCTTCAAGGCCCTCGGTCAGTTCCTCACAGTTTTGAAATACCAGGGACAAACGGTGGTCATGATCAGAACGTCGTACACTAGCTGTATAACAAATGTCTGATAATGAGGCAGTGCTACCAGACGCTGCTGGTGCTAGGAATTCCTGATACTCCTGAGCTATAGCTCTGAGAGCTTCTGGAGTGCGAGCAGATAGGGGAAGCAGATAAGGTGACGAGGAGATCCCAGGATAGACAGACTTATTTTTCTTCAACTTCTCATCCCCTTGGAGAGCTTGCCCTAGAATTATATGGGCGTTAGTTCCGCCAAAACCAAAAGAACTCAATCCAGCCAAAGCTAGACCATCGGTTTCCGGCCAAGGGGTCAAGGTTTGCTGTACCTGAAGCAGAAGTTTGTCGAAGGGAATATAGGGATTCGGTGTTTGGAAATGCAGGCTCGGTGGTATCTTGCCATGATGTAACGATAGCGCTACCTTAATTAAACCAGCAATGCCAGCGGCAGATTCTAGATGACCGATATTGGTTTTAGCGGAACCGATAATGCAGCGGTTGTCCGGGGAACGGTCTTGACTCAACACAGCCCCTAGTGCTTCGGCCTCAATTGGGTCTCCTAGGGGAGTGCCTGTACCGTGAGCTTCAACATAGTTAATTTGAGCTGGTGCCACTCCAGCATTTGCCAAGGCTTGGCGGATAACTGCTTCTTGAGACAGACCATTGGGAGCGGTAAGTCCATTGCTACGGCCATCTTGGTTAAGGGCTGAACCTTTGATCACAGCAATGATATTGTCATTGTCTCTAATCGCATCCTCCAGACGTTTGAGTACTACAATTCCGCAGCCTTCTCCTCGGACATAACCGTTGGCTCTGGCATCAAAGGTCTTACAACGCCCATCCGTAGCCATCATTTGTGCCTGAGAGAAGATGATGGTCAACTCCGGAGACAGCAGCAGATTAACTCCACCGGCCAAGGCTAAATTAGACTCTCCACTCTGCAGACTTTGACAGGCAAGATGCACAGCCACCAATGAGGAGGAACAGGCTGTGTCAATCGCCATACTCGGTCCTCGAAAATCAAATAGGTAGGAGAGGCGGTTAGCAGCAATACTTAAAGCATTGCCAGTCCCCATGTAGGCATTGATGACACTATAGCCTCCTTGCTGAAAGCGCTGGTGGTAATCGCTGGCAGAAATACCAACAAAAACACCTGTGTTACTGTGGGCTAGTTTTTCTACCACCTGCCCAGCATTGTCCAGGGCATCCCAAGCTACCTCTAGCAAAAGTCGCTGCTGGGGGTCGATATAAACTGCTTCTCTCGGAGTAATTCCGAAAAACTGGGGATCAAATTGATCCACTTGTTCTAAAAAGCCACCCCACCGAGTACTCATTTTTCCTGGAGTACCAGGTTTAGGATCGTACAAAGCATCGATATCCCACCGATCTGCTGGGACCTCTGTAATGGCATCTACCCCGTTACATAGGAGCCGCCAATACTCCTCCGGGTTTCTGGCACCAGGAAAACGACAACCTAGACCAATAATTGCGATCGCTTCCATTTCTTAACCTTAATCTGAACTTTGGTCATGATTACCACTACTGGCTGCTTGATGTTTAGCCATTTGCATCTTCAGCTAAACGTTCTGCTAGGGCTTCGATGTTAGGATAGTTCCACAACAGGGTGGGAGATATCTCACGGCCAAGATAGTTTTCCAATCTACCTAAAAGAATCAAAGCATCTGCTGATTCTAAGTTGTAGCTTTCAAATGGTTCCTGGATATCTATCTCTTCAGGATCAACCTCCAGTCGTTGGGCGAGATGGGAAACTAACCAGGCTTGAATAGCTTCTTCAGTATGACATTCTTGATCGATTTTATCAGCGATAGTTTCAAGCATTGTGTTTACTTTTTTAGTTATTTTTAATTTGCCATTAATCAAAAGCAAATTGCCAATTTGTAATTGCTAATTGCAGTCAATTTATTTTAATTAATGGCAATTTTCAATTTTCAATTTTTTTTTCGACTTTTTCCTTTTGGATTTCGTCATTAGCTGGTGACTGTGGTGTGAGTAGATACCCGTCTTCCATACGAAGGATGCGATCAGCAACATCCAAAATTCTGTTATCGTGAGTCACCATCAAAATAGCGCATCCTTGCTCATGAGCTAGTCGTTGCATAAGATCAACCACATCTCGACCTGTCTTACTATCTAAGGCAGCAGTTGGTTCATCTGCTAAGACCAATTTGGGATTATTGACTAAAGCACGGGCAATGGCTACCCGTTGTTTTTGCCCCCCAGAAAGGTTTTGAGGGTAGTGATTAACTCGATCCCCCAGCTTAACCAGTTGGAGCATAGCTTCAGCTCTAGTGCGAGCTTCCCGGTGAGAGATGCCTCGATGCAGTTCAATCGCCATTTGAACATTTTCCCGGGCTGTCAAGAACTCTAGTAAGTTGTGAGCTTGAAAAATATAACCAATGTGGCTACGCACTGACACTAATTGTTCAGGACTAGCGCCATACAATTCTCGGTCTAGAATTTTTAGACTTCCCTCTTGTACAGAACGCAATCCTCCAATTAACGTCAACAACGTTGTTTTACCTGACCCCGATGGCCCCGTTAGAATGACAATTTCTCCAGATTTTATTTCCAGATTAATGTCAAATAAAATTTGGCTCCTTAATGACCGTTGACCCAAGTAATGATTCAGTTTTTTTAGATCAATCAAAATTTCTTGGGACATCGGCTTCTTGGATTATACTCTAGTAATTATAAAGTTTATAGCCTAGCAAGTATTAATTTTATTTAAAATATTTTTAAATAAATAAAACTAGAAAATATCAGCTGGATCGGCAGACCGCATTTTGTTAACAGCCAAGACACCAGAAGCAAAACACATTAAAATGGTTACTATTAAAACTATAGAGGCTTGATTAAGTCTCATCTCCATTGGTAACCCAGTAGCATCCCTGACAACATTATACAGACCTATAGAGATTGCTAATCCTGGGATATACGCTAAAACAGCTAATATAACAGACTGTTGGAATACTACAGATAATAAGTATTGATTTGGATAGCCAATTGCTTTTAGAGTGGCATAGGCAACTAAGTTAGTAGAAATATTACTATGAAGAATTTGATAGACAATAACTATACCAACAACTGATGCCATAAACAGCATCATACCAAGGATAAATCCAACGGGAGTTCTTGTCTGCCAATAGTCTTTTTCAAAGTCAATAAATTCTTGATAAGAAAAAACTAGAACATCTTGAGATAAGTGGTTTTTCAAATTTTGTAAAACTATTTCATGATCTGCATCAGGTTTGAGGTTAATGACTCCTACATCAACCATCTCTGAATTGAGATTGAATATCCGGAACAATGTTGAGTCGCCCACTACCAAATTACCGTCCACCCCAAAGGAAGGTCCTAGACTAAACAAGCCTCCAACCTTAACTCGATAACCTTTTCTTGCTGCAAAACCAAATATTTCGATAGTTTGTTCCGTGTTTCCCTGCTCAAAGTTCTCAGCAATTGGACCAAAATCAGGTCTAGACTTCCGGTCAAATAAAACTACATTAGGAAGTTTGAGCAGATCCAGATTTTGATTAACTTCCGGGGAATTGAGCACAGGCTTACCCGGATCAAAGCCAATAACATAGATTGAGTATTTTTGATCAGTAATGGGATTTTTGAATTTTGCAAATCGTAGATATAAGGGACTAACTGATTCTACTCCATTAAATCCTAGAGCCTGATATAAACGCTCTCTAGGAAAGCTCTGCTTAGCGGTCAATGATTTATATTGGGAACTGATTAAAAACAAATCACCTTTAATAATTTGATGCACCTTGGTAGCACTAGTATAGAGAGAATCATTAAACCCCATTTGCATAAAAATAAGAACAACGATAAACGCAATACCAGCTAGAGCAACCAGAAAACGAACTCTTTGTCTCGCTAGTTGTAACCAGGCAATAGGAAGTTGGAGAATCATTATTCAAGCATTTTAATAAATGAGATGTCTGGGGAATTTAATATAGTATTTTTAAATTGATTGAGGGAGTTTAGTCCTGGGTTAATCGGAGTAGGCAGTTGCGATGCGGCGCTGCATCGCTTGACAATAACGATAGACAGACATCAACCATTTTGGTAAACTTTTATTGCGGATTCAACACTTCTGAATCTGGTTAACCGAGTTACAGGTGAATCGTCACCTCTACTTGTAAGTTGGTAAATGCTGCAATTCGTTGACTGTCTACGAAATCATCAATGCGAATTTTAACGTCCACCACTTTACGATCCGTATCTGATCCAGGATTAACATCAAAAACCTGTTGTCTGTCAATTTGTAAACCAATCTCAGCGACTGTTCCCTGTATTTTCCCATCAAAAGCAGCGCTAGTCATAGTAGCTTTTTGACCCAGATGGACTTTGCTAATATCCGTTTCATGGACTTCTGCGATTACATACATCTGGTCGGTTTGACCTAGCTCAACAATCCCATTACTGCCAATAATTTCTCCAGATTTGGTGTGAACTTTCAGGACTTGTCCATCGATAGGAGAACGGATGTAGGTTAAATCTAGTTCAGCTTGAGCAAGCTTGACAGCAGCGATCGCACTCTCAATCTCTCCCTGAGATATTTGTACATCTACTGGACGAACCTCAGTAATACGGTCTAGAGTCGCTTTTGCTTGAGTGATCTGTTCTTGACCGGTGTCCATAGTCCGTCGCCGAGTCGCTTTTGCTTCATTAATTTGCTCTTGAATCGTTTCCACAGTTCGTTTCAGAGCAGCATTTGCTTCATTAATTTGCTCTTGAATCGTTTCCACTTGCAGACGTTTACTGTCAAAAAGAGAGGCAGAAATTGCACCTTCTTCATAGAGTTTTTGATTACGTCGATACTCGGCTTGAGCATTACGCAATTGGGCTTGTAAGCGAGCCAGGGTTGCTTCCTGTGTCGCCACTTCCCCTCGTAACTGAGCTTGTAAGCGAGCCAGGGTTGCTTCCTGTGTCGCCACTTCCCCTCGTAACTGAGCTTGTAAGCGAGCGATCGTTGCCTCTTGTGCCGAAATTTCTCCTGCCTGAGCCCCAGCTTTGACTTTGTCCAGACGAGCTTGGGAAATTTTAACCTTTTGTTTAGCTTGTTCTAAAGTAGCAAAACGAAGAGCATAACTGTCTAGCAGAGCGATGATTTGCCCTGCCTTAATCTTGTCTCCTTCTTTCACTAAGAGTTGGTCAACTCGGGTACCTCCTACAGAATTAGGGGCAGACAAACGAGTCACTCCTCCTTGAGGCTCTAGACGTCCAAGGGCAGTGACCCCAACCATGACCATGGTATTTTCTGGGGAATTTGATATAGAAGCTTGACGTTTCGATTCAAATTGGGGCAAGCCATAGAAATAAATCCCCCCAGTAGCTAAAGCCATAGCTGCTGAGAAAATCAGATACCACTGACTTACAGGGTTTGTAAATGATTGACTTTCCTTATGCACGATAATCCTTAGTTGGCAATAGTAGTGGAGAAGTGCATCGCAATGCCACTGGGTTCACTGTATAATAAATTCTGTTGTACATTAACCTCATCTAAGAACATGAGGCAGGAAACATGGATGGTTTTAAGTGGCTAAATTTGCTATTGATTCAGCAATAAAACCAAATCATACATATATAGCATTTATGAATTTGGTGAGGTACTTTCGTCCTGGGTTAATGGGAGCAGGAATCCCCCCTAACCACCCTGAGTAAGGGAGGAAGGGAGTAGGGAGTAGCGAGAATAAAATTGACTTTACCTCATAAGTACGATAAACCCTATAGGATCTTGACCATCACTAGATGGCACTAGTGTTTACAAAGTTTGGCAAGTTGGTAAAAATAAAATTATTTATGAATGTTGCCCGTACACCACTGAACCTATTTTCAAAAAAACGGTTATTACCCTAAATTAAACTTGATTGATTTGACAATTAACCTATTTCTATACCTTGAAATATTCTGTCATGATCTCCAAGTTATGGCAAGGGAATTTTTGAAATATTTTTTAATTTTTAAAAAAACCGCATATCCAGGACCCTTAATTGAAGTGAATGATAAGTTGATAATTATTTTTTTGAATAATTTTTGTTCAACGTAATAGTTAAAACTTTTATATAAAAAATTTGTAACTGTCTTGATGCAATAGCGAGTGGGGTGGCCTCCTTTGAACGCACTGGCTCCCCTGTTCCCTTGCTCCATCGCTTTAAGAAAAGTCTTAGCAGTTAAGCAGTAAACCCAACAATCAATGTTCCAATTTTGCTCACTACACTCCACATCCTATAGCCCACTACCAGTCTAAATCAATAAGCTTCGAGCCTAAGTACTAAGTCTGATCAAGTGGTAGAAGACACCCTCAAGCAAGACCGCTCAGGTTTTAGCTATTGGGTTTTAGCTACTCTCAGTAGATCACTAACTTAGGAAATCATAAGGTAAGCATTCAGGCGTCAGCGGTCAGCCGTCAGTGGTCAGGGGTGCATCTCAAAGTTGTAAATCTATCACTCAGGGAACTGTAGAAGTTTTTTAGCTTTCAATGGTCGTATTTTTGCAAAAGTGAGATGCACCCGTGGTCAGTGTTCAGTTGTTGGCCTTTGGCACCCCAAGTAGCTTGCCCAAAATCGCTGATACGCGACACGCTGATAGCTGATAGCTGAATACTTACATGATAAGGTTTTGCTGGTGTTAGCTTAATGGTTTTAGATTAAACGTGTTAAGTACTTTTTTTGGAGACAGTGGTGTGGAACTTCTTACCAAGTCTTTTCTTGAACCCAGCACCAAAAATCAGTGTGGCTAAGGAACCCAAAATGGTGGTGGGTTCAGGAGCTGAAGGCACAGATCCAGCAGAAAGGCTGGAACTAGCTACCCAGGCATCAAAGGATCCGGCATTAGCTCCTCCCAAAGACCCATCAGTAAATCCGGCTAAGTAAACCTGAGCAGCCTGCTGGGCATCAATACCAAATAAGGCAAAGTCATCTTCGGGGGTTCCAAACTGCTCAGTCATCAACAGGTTACCGTCACTGTCGAACTTGGCAATAAAGACATCATTGAGTCCGGCATTGGTTCCTCCTAAATCACCATCAGTGATTCCTGAAATATAAATAAAGCCGTCACTGTCGATGTCAATAGCAAAGGCGCTATCAGAACCAGAAGTCCCAATCTGTTGAGTCCATAGCTGGTTGCCATCGGTGTCATATTTAACCAAAAAGGCATCATAATACCCAGCATTCGGTCCCCCTAAAGAGCCCAAGGTAAATCCTGTGCTGTAGACATTACCAGAGCTATCAAGAGCAAGATCCCAGGCAAAATCATAATTAGAAGTACCAAACTGCTCAATCCACAACTGCTCACCGTTACTATCAAACTTCGTCAACCAGCCATCATACAACCCAGCATGCTCTTCGCCTAATTTACCAGTAGTGAATCCTGTAGCAAAGACATTACCATTGTTGTCGGCGGCAACACCGTAAAGTTCGTCAAACTCAACAGTACCAAACTGTTTAGCCCACAACTGGTTACCATTGCTATCAAACTTGGCCACATAGGGATCATCAAACAGGGGAATGGGCTGATCTGATCCAGCATTTACTCCCCCTAAGTCACCTGTAGTATATCCCCCAGTGTAGATATTACCGTCATTATCAACGTCAATTGCAAAGGCAGTGTCGAATTGGGAAGTTCCATACTGTTGACTCAACAGCGTGTTGCCATTACTGTCTAACTTAATAAAATAGGCATCATCTCCTCCAACCACAGACCCCCCTAAGTTACCCGTGGTGGTGCCTGCAATGTAAACATTGTCATTGCTGTCAAAGCTAATATCAAAGGAGCGGTCCTCACCAGAAGTCCCCAACTGTTTAACCCACTGTTGTTGACCCTCGCTATTGTATTTAGCTACATAGGCATCTTGAGATCCAGCATTGGATTGCCCCAAATCCCCTTGAGTCCATCCTGTAACGTATACATTACCAACGCTATCAGTACCAACGTTAAACGCGATATCAACACTGGCACTTCCCAACTGCTGAGCATTATCGAAAGCTGGTTGTTGGGATGGGGGAGTATTATCGTATTCAAAGTAGTCACCATCTACACTCAGACCAGAAGCTCCTGGCAAAACGGCGATCAGATCAGGTCTAGGATTATTCAGATATATGGCTGTGCCATTTTTTTTCGGTCCGATCGGTTTCAGAGTATAATTACTTGAGTCGCCGTGAAGCCGAATAGTATCTTGGTTGGGATCGAAGTCTCCAATTAAAGCATAGTCCTTCTTCCCTCGGAATCCGGTACCGCCAGCGTAGTAGGGATTATTTTCATCCCCCAACAAAAATCGGTCTCTGGTAGGGGCATTGGCGCTCGATCCGTCACTAGTACTATCAGGACCACCAATTAAGATATCAATTTCTCCTTGACCAGGTATAGGAGCACCAGGATCGACACCCAGTAAAATATCATTGCCAGTACGAGTGAAAATGATATTAGTCCCTGAATCCCCTACAAAAGGATCGGGACCTGGGGTGCCTACTTTCAGGACAGTAATAAATTCCGCTAGTATATTATCTGAGCTTTGACTACTACCTGATGTTCTGCTGTTGACTATGGGCAAAGGCAATAGTCTGTTCAAGAAGGAATTATTATTGGAAATAGTTGGATTATTTGACGATAGGCTGCTCAAAAAATTCCTGATATCAGATTGTTCCTGATCAGCCAAATTTAAGGACTGAGATGTAGCAGGTTTGACCTCAACTCCCAAAATTCCCAAAGTAGCTAATAAAATATTAGCGGTAGCAAAAATGGAGGCTTTCACGAAAATTAAAACTCCCTATTCTTCCTTGTACTTGGTAGAAAAATTATGCTCCCAGGCGGCTTTGGTCAAAACAATGACCGTTTCTGAAGTCATATAGGGTGATTGAGGCTACAGTCTGTCATCCCTATTAGAGGTAACGGTAAGGTAGTGGTCAAGGCATTAGTTACAACCAAGACAAATATTTATCCTGAGATAATTAACTCAAGTTACCTAAGCAGCCGCTAGCTTCTCAACTAATTGTTGCATACCCCGAGCCTATCCAACCACAGATTTTGGAGATCTTTATTGAAACAACATAGTGAATGCTCAATCATACTAATTATTACCTGAAACTGTCAATGAATTGGCTCTGGTATTAACTCTAGATAAATTAAAATAAAAAATTGTATTTGGAGAAAATCACTCTGTATAAAATATATATTTTTCGTCTATTAAAATACGTAGTAAATTTATTAATAAGCTTGAGTAAAAGAGACTTTTTTATTTTTAGGTACTTTTTAACGTTATAGGCACGATATCGGCCTGTGCGGGTAAATTTTAGGTCTTTACCAATTTTTTACCATTACTTGATCTTGATTTTTCGGAATTTCATTCACAGTTTTTGAATGATTTAATAGAAGTTCTGTATAAATCAATTACGAATCAGGAATATGACTCATCTACGAGAGGCAGTTGTACTCATTACCGGTGCAGCGGGTGGTTTTGGACAGGAGTTAACCCGACAGTTATTAAAGGCTGGCAGCCGATTAATTCTATCTGATCTCGAAGAAGTCATTGTCCGTAAACGGGCTGAGGTGATTTGGCGTGAAGTGGGTACAGGGGATGTGATCGCATGCCTAGGAGCTGATCTTTCTTCCCGTGAGGGATGTGAAAGCCTTTACCGTCAGGTGAAAGCGCTCAATGTCCCGGTCGATATTTTGATCAACAATGCTGGCATCGGGCTTTTTGGCCGCATGGACGAAGTTCCAGTCGAGAAATGGGAGCGGCTCATGCAGGTGAACTTACTGGCACCAATGTGGTTAAGCAGTTTAGTTGTCGCCGACATGATTACCCGTCAAAAAGGGCACATCGTCAATATTTCGTCGGTGGCGGGCTGGGTGGCATGGGCTGGGTCAGCTCATTATGCAGCCAGTAAATTCGCTTTACGCGGGTTCAGCGAGGGGCTTTTCAATGAAATAAAAGCTCACAACCTCCAAGTTACCGCTGTTTATCCGTATTTCAGTCGTACCCCAATTCTTCAATCGGAAGGGTACGGAACCCTAGCTGAAAATTTCCAGCGCTTTCCAGAAGACATGGCAACCGATCCGAGCAATGTAGTGCGCGAAATAATTCAAGGGATTGTTCACAATAAACTGCACGTATTTCCGGATCCGATCGCCAAAATAATGCATATTCTCAAACGGTATTTCCCTGGTTTATTGAACTGGCTCACCAATCGGTTATACAGTAGGTTAAAAAGTGATGCAGGTTAATAGCTCTAAGGGAACTCAGAAGATAAGCTGATTGAGTTACAAAACTCCTAAACCCCTTGATTTTATTACAAAGTAAGATTTGCATAATCAATCAGGAAGATAAGTGATAACGAAACTCAAAGGTGCATCAGTTGGTGCATCAGTTGGTGCATTAGGCATGATAGTATTAGGCACGCTTAAACGCTTACATTACCATAAGCATTAACCAAACAACAAACAACAAACACCTTGCCATAACCCTCAAAACCAAATTTACAGAGTCCTAGTGGTTGACGATTCAAAGCTCTACCTAACGCTATAATCGCCATGATCTTAATCAAGAATTTATACAAAATTAATCAAATATATATCTGATATTTGTAAAAGGGTATGATTATTGTATTTAAGTTATCATTAAACCTGTAACTCTAGATTTATTTGTAAAACTACATGGCTCATTCAAACTAATTTAATGATGCTAACCATAGTTTATAGCAATTCTACGACTTGTGAGGTACAAATTTCTGTTTTTTAGGGAGCAGCGATGCAGCGCGGTCTTGGGGGTTTCCCCCATGAGCGACTGCATCAAGACGGGAGCAGGGAGCAGGGAGCAGGGAGCAGGGAAGAGGAACCCACCCCTAACCCCTCCCAGGAGGGGAAGGGAAGAGGGAAGAGGTAAAAAATAATGTGTACCTCATGAGTCCTAGAAACGCTATAGCTCAACAGAACAAAACGGTGACAGGCGAGAGTCCTGTGCTACTCGTTTAATAAAACTTATTTTATTTATTTAATTTTTATCTGGTTCAAGGTGTCAAGCCCTAGAGATTGGCTAGGTTAAATTCAGATAATTTTTATACCATCAATGTGGTCAATGTTGTCATTTACACCAACTATATTGCTGCTATCGGTCTAGATAGATAGACTTGGTCTGGAGAAAAAAGTTTGCTATTTTAGGGTAAGCATTCACCTATCAACTCCTGAGCTAACCCGCTACGGGCATGCTGTACAAACAGCTAATCTAATCCAACGTCTGATCAATAAAGAGAGTTCCCCCATAAGCTTGTTTTCGTGAGCGACGCGCTTCGTGATGGGTTGCTCCTTACTCGGTTCTGTTGCAGGAATCATCAATAGCTGATAGCTGGCAAGTACAGTAAGCACGTAGGGCGTTAGCTGATGGCTGAATACCTCAGGGGATGACAAGCAGCTTGAAAGCTGGACTGGTTGTGGGGTGACCGGTTGTGGGATATAGGGTGAAATTAAGCCGTAATTAAAACCTGTTAATCATAACTGAAGCAGATAGAGTAGTTTGCTGAAAATTCAGGGGCTAATTTATGCGAAATAAACCTGTGAATAAGCGCCAAGAGTGGTGAGGGTTAAAACACAATCAAGCCTGCTCCTCCCCTACTTCCCTCTCTGCCCCCACGTCCCTCTCTTGGGAGTTTTTTATGTCTCTTTACAAACAGTCAACAATAAACATTCAGCACATGAAATTTGTGAAAAGATTATCCAAATCATACCCTAGGCCAATCGATACTATTTACAATAGCTGAAATAGCAGTAATGGTTGAAGACAATAGTTTTTTTATATGATAAAATTAATTTGTAATTATGTCAGTCAGCGAAAAAATAGCTAAAATAATTTACGATTTGAGTATTTGCAAAACTTGCTGAAAAAAATAAATTCGTAAAAATAAATTAAAAAACTTACATAATCAGTTTATAAAAATAGTTTTATACTAATAAAATTAAAAGTTATCTAAATTAAGTTAACTAGTTTACCGTGGTTAAGAATCAGTCTATGTCTAATTCTAAACTTGACATGGCATTTGCCCAGCTCCAAGACGACTTGGATAGCCTTGAAAAGAATCTGATCCAACGTATCCAAGGGAAAGACACGATGTCGGATAAATTAACAGAATCAAGCAATATTAACCAAAAACTGCCACAAACTCCTATCGCCATTGTTGGCATGGCATCGCTTTTACCGAAAGCCAGAAATTTGCAGGAATACTGGACGAATATTCTTGAAAAAATCGACTGCATTAGTGATGTTCCTGCCTCCCACTGGAATGTAGACGACTACTACGATCCAGACCCCAGGGCACCGGACAAAACCTACTGCAAAAGAGGCGGATTTATCCCACATATCGATTTTAACCCCATGGAGTTTGGGCTCCCTCCGAATATCCTCGAAGTAACAGATGTTTCCCAGTTGTTAAGTCTAGTAGTGGCAAAGGAGGCGATGGAAGATGCGGGCTATGGCAAATCCCGGGAGTTTAATCGAGAGCGTACTGGGGTGATCCTAGGGTCGGCACTGGGAAAACAACTAGGTACACCACTTTCAGTGAGATTGCAGTATCCGATTTGGGAGAAAGTCCTAAAAAGTAGTGGGTTATCCGATCAGGATACTAAAAAAATTGTAGAAAAAATCAAGCTAGCCTATGTGCAGTGGAACGAAAATGCCTTTCCCGGGATGCTAGCTAATGTTATTGCTGGACGCATTGCCAACCGTCTAGATTTGGGGGGAACAAACTGTGTAGTTGATGCCGCTTGTGCCAGCTCATTAGGTGCTTTAAAAATGGCAATGAGTGAGCTGAGTGAGCATCGCGCTGACATGATGCTCACTGGAGGAGTTGACACGGATAACTCCTTGTTTGCTTATATTTGTTTCAGCAAAACCCCTGCCATCTCGCCAAGCCAGACCATTAAGCCCTTCGATGCTGAGTCGGATGGAATGATGCTGGGTGAAGGCATCGGGATGCTGGTACTCAAACGTCTGGAGGACGCTAAGCGAGATAATGACACAATCTATGCTGTGATCAAAGGCATTGGCACCTCCAGTGATGGTAAATATAAAAGCATTTACGCTCCTCGCCCAGAAGGACAAGCGAAAGCGTTGAAGCGGGCTTACGAAGATGCAGGTTTCTCTCCTACCAGTGTCAGCCTGATTGAAGCACACGGCACGGGGACTAGAGCTGGGGATCCCAGTGAATTCAAGGCTCTAAAGGACGTTTTTAGTGAAAACAACCCCAAAAAACAGTATGTTGCTCTCGGTACTGTTAAATCCCAGATTGGGCATACCAAAGCTGCGGCTGGTGCAGCTAGTCTAATCAAAACTGCTTTGGCTCTACACCACAAAATCTTGCCACCTACGATCAACATCACCAACCCCAACCCAACACTGGATATTGATAATTCACCATTTTATTTGAATACTGAAAGCCGACCCTGGATTCGGGCTGAAGGAGATGGGCCAAGGCGTGCTGGTGTGAGTTCTTTTGGCTTTGGTGGCACGAATTACCATGTTGTTCTGGAAGAATATGAACAGGAAAACAATCATGCCTATCGTTTACACCACACTTCCGAGTCCATTCTCCTGTCTGCGCCAACACCAGACCAATTGTTAGCTCGTTGTGAAGATACCTTACAAAAGTTGCAGTTTAAAACTGGAGAGCAGCACTACCAGGAACTGATTGATAGCTGTAAAGCTGAAGAAATTCCGGTCACTGAAGCTAGAGTGGGGTTTGTGGCGGATTCTCTAATACAAGCTTGCAGATGCTTACAAACCACTATTAACTGCCTGAAAAACAGACCACAAGCACAATCGTGGAATCATCCCCAAGGGATCTACTATCGTGAAAGTGGCATGAAGCTGGAAGGAAAAGTCGTTGCCCTATTTTCAGGCCAAGGTTCCCAGTATCTAGAAATGGGGCGGGAACTGGTGATGAATTTCCCTTGTTTGCGCCAGACCTATGGTTATATCGATAGTCTGTTCCTCAAGGATAGTTTGAAGCCCGTTTCAGAAACGGTTTTTCCTGCGCCTGTGTTTGATACAGCTCAACGGCATATCCAGGCTGAAGTACTGCAACGTACAGATTATGCTCAGCCAGCCATTGGAGCCTTCAGTGTTGGTCTTTACAAGATTCTGCAACAGGCAGGATTTAAGCCTGATTTTATTGCTGGACACAGCTTTGGAGAACTCACTGCTCTCTGGGCTGCTGAAGTTTTGAGTGATGAGGATTACTTTTTCCTAGTTAAAGCTAGAGGCCAGGCAATGGCAACCCCAGATGATCCAAATTTTGATCCGGGAGCCATGTTGGCGGTGAACGAAGAAGTTAATCGAGTCAAAGCGGTTATTGATAGTTTTCCTAAAATTACCATTGCCAATTTCAATTCGAATCGCCAAGTGGTCTTAGCCGGTTCAACAGCAGAAATTGCGAAGGTACAGGAAGTGTTGACTGAAAAAGGGTATTCTGCTATATTGCTGCCAGTTTCCGCTGCCTTCCATACTTCTCGGATTGGACATGCCCAAAAAGCTTTTGCTCAAGCCAGCGAAGCAGTTACCTTCAAAAAAGCAAAAATTCCTGTTTATACCAATGTGACTGGAGAGCGTTATCCCACTGAACCAGAAGACATTAAAAACATTTTGGGAGTAAACTTGAGCAAGTCAGTACTGTTCAAGCAGGAAATCGAAACTATCTACAATGCAGGGGGGTATTGCTTTGTTGAGTTTGGACCTCGGAGCATCCTGACCCACTTGATAAAGGATATTCTTGGTGATAAACCCCATGTCGCCGTAGCCTTAAATGCGAGTCGTCAACAGGATAGCGATCGCCAATTGCGTCAAGCGGTTATCCAGTTGCGCGTTGCTGGTTTGCCCTTGAAAAACCTCGACCCCTACCAAATTGAGCCTCCAGCACCCAAGACTGACAATAAAAAACCCCTGAATTTCCGGTTAAATTGCTCTAATTATGTGTCAGAAAAGACGAAAAAGGCTTTTGAACAGGCTTTGCAGGATGGACATCAAGTGACATCTCTTGGTCAGGATAATCGGGCAAGTCATGGGTCTACAGAGGAAACTCAACAGACAAAAATGCTCACCAATGGCAATCAGTCTAGCCAGAGCAATGGTAAGACAGCTAAGGCAAATTATCAGGGGAGTTCTTCAACTAAGCTTGTCACTGAATCGAAACAATCCTTGAGTAATGGAAATGGGTCTAGCCAGAGCAATGGTCACACCGCAAAGCCCAATTATCAGGGGAGTTCTTCAACTAAGCTTGTCACTGAATCGAAACAATCCTTGAGTAATGGAAATGGGTCTAGCCAGAGCAATGGTCACACCGCAAAGCCCAATTATCAGGGGAGTTCTTCAACTAAGCTTGTCACTGAATCGAAACAATCCTTGAGTAATGGAAATGGGTCTAGCCAGAGCAATGGCAAAGGGGCGATCGCCCAGAACCCAGGAAACAGGATTGCACTCTCGCCATTCATCCAGCCCACATCTCGGTTACGTCCCATGGAGACTTCTCAGACCAAACCAACATCAATTCCCACTCAACCTACCCAGAAGACAAATGGGCATCTTGTGACCTCCTCTGGGAGTAGCACCAATGACAGGTCTGATGCCAAACCAGCACTAGCTCTTACTCAACCCGCTCTTGAATCGAACATGCTCTCAACACCAACTCTATCTGTAAATTCCCAACGTATTTTAGAGAGCTTAGAGTATAGCTTGAAGTTGTTTAGTCAACATCAAGGTGAAACGTTACAGGTTCACGGACAATATCTGAACAATCAGCTGGAATATGCCAAAACCTTTTTCCAACTGATGCAGCAGCAGCATTCCTTGTTTGGCAACAGCAACGGAACTGATCAACAAGCGCAAACGAAGCAAGTTGTGCTACAAAGCTTAGAGCGCACTATGATGCAGTTTCACCAGCACCAAGGTCAGACTCTCAACGTTCATGAGCAATATTTAAACCATCAGCTAGAGTATACCAAGAACTTTTTCCAACTGGTAAAACAGCAGTATCAAGAGGTTCTCAAAGGTGAGGTTGTTGATCAACCAGGGCTAGAAGCTGGTAATGGTAATCAATTGCTGGAGAAGGAGTTAACCACACAACCTACTTCTACAACGGTGACAACATCGGTTACTAGTGTTCAGGATAGTATCAATAATTTGCCATCCACTACTAAACTGACTACAGCGACCAAGGAAACAAATAAGTTAGTAGAAAAGCAAGATAGCCAAACCTCTGACAATGGGCAAGTTGTAAACCAAGAGGAAACAGTTCAACCGAATCTCTGTGATAGCTCAAGTAGCTCGAGTGCATTTATAACTGTTCCTGGTGCTACCCTGGTTAAGGAGCCAGAGCCAGAGCCAGCTTTAAGCAATGTCTCAAAACCCGTTCAAGAAAGTCCAGTAGCTGAAGTTAAGGTTGAGCCAACACCAAAAGTACCATCTTCACCATCAGCAGCCACGGATATTAATGCCATTCGTCAAACTCTGCTCGATGTGGTTAGCGAGAAAACGGGCTATCCAGCAGAAATGTTAGAGCTGGATATGGATATAGAAGCAGATTTAGGCATTGACTCCATCAAACGGGTGGAAATCTTGGGTGCTTTGCAAGAGATGTATCCTGATTTGCCTCAAGCCAATCCAGAGGAACTTGGAGAACTGCGTACCCTCGGTCAAATCGTGGAGTACTTACAGTCTAATGGTTCCAAGGTTCTCCCTGTCCAACCTGAACCAACAAATGAGGTTAAACCAGTTGGTAAAAATATAGCGCTAAAAAATCCCACACCACTACCAGCTATAGATGTTAAGGCCATCGGTCAAACTCTGCTCGATGTGGTTAGCGAGAAAACGGGCTATCCAGCGGAAATGTTAGAGCTGGATATGGACATGGAAGCGGATTTAGGGATTGACTCGATCAAACGGGTGGAAATCCTAAGCGCTTTGCAGGAGATGTATCCAGATTTGCCTCAAGCCAATCCAGAGGAACTTGGAGAACTCCGTACCCTTGGTCAAATTGTGGAGTACTTACAGTCTAATGCTTCAAAAGTTCTCCCCGTCCAATCTGAAACAACAACTGATACTGACTTAGCTGAGATGGAAACAATCGAATCTGAGCCAGTGGAAAGCAATGAGGTTCAACCAGTTGAAGAAAGTCTACCGCTAGAAACTCCCACACCATTAACACCATTACCAGCTATAGATGTTAAGGCCATCGGTCAAACTCTGCTCGATGTGGTTAGCGAAAAAACTGGCTATCCAGCGGAAATGTTAGAGCTGGATATGGACATGGAAGCCGATTTAGGGATTGACTCGATCAAACGGGTGGAAATCCTAAGTGCTTTGCAGGAGATGTCTCCTAATTTGCCTCAAGCCAATCCAGAGCAACTCGGAGAACTGCGCACTCTTGGTCAAATTGTTGAGTATCTTCAACAGCAGACAGCGACGACTGAAAAAAAAAAGTTCCAGCAGCAGCCTTCTAGTGAGCAACTTGACCTAGATCATAATATTCCACGCTGTTTGGTAAAACTTAAAACTCTACCTGAGCCAGATAGTTTGGATTTCGCGTTACCTGACAAGCATATTGTGTTGTTAACCGATGATGGTTCACTAACTACATCCAAACTGGCTCAATCCCTAACAGACCGTGACTGGAAAGTGGTGGTCTTAAGTTTTCCCCAATCCCTGATTGCAGAACAACCACCTTTACCGAAAGGAGTTAGTCGTATTGTGTTGAACGATTTGAGTGAGGAGCATTTGAAACAACAATTAGCAGCAATTACTGCTAACTATGGTTCGGTTGCTGCATTCATTCATCTCAATCCTGCCATTGTGACTCAGCCCAATCATGGCATTCGCTTTCTTGACCTAGAAAAAGCTCTTCTTAAGCAGGTCTTTTTCATTGCCAAACATCTCAAACCATCACTGAATCAAGCAGCGCGTCAGGGACGGAGTTGTTTCATGACTGTTGCTCGTCTTGATGGAGCGTTTGGTTTAGCACAAAACGTGAACTTTGGTGCAATTGGTGCGGGTCTATTTGGATTGACTAAAACCCTAAACCTTGAATGGGAATCGGTATTTTGTCGGGGCATTGATCTGAGTCCTGACCTGAATGCTGAGGGCTCGGCTCAGTACATCATGGCTGAACTTCACGACCCCAACCATTATATTACTGAAGTTGGATATAGTTCACTCGGGCGAGTAACCCTCAGCACTGAGCCATCCATCTAAATATAGTGCTTGAGTGCTCAGTGCTCAGTGTGACTAGTGGCAAAAATTAGGGTGCACCTTACCAAAGTATAAAAATCAACCAAAACGTTGAAAATGTCAACAATGTCGCAAATCTCCCCAGGAGAAACCCTAGACAGAAAGCTAGTTCCTATCGAGGAAGGGACGGAAATCTTAAATCGCCTTGCTAAATCGAGTTATGTAGTAACGATGAGTCGCGTCAAAGGACCTCTGAGTGAAGAAATTCTTAGACAAGCTCTTGACCTGATTCAATACCGTTACCCTTGTCTTAACTGTCGTATTGTTGGCTCGTTAGATAATCTCTGGTTTCAAACTGGAGGGGTGTCCAAGATTCCTTTGCGTGTGGTTGACAATCTCTACAACGAACACTGGCAAGAGGTTGTTCTCGAAGAGCTCAATCAGGGAATTGAGAGTGATAAATGTTTGATGCGGGCAGTGCTAGTTCGTGCTGAGAGTGAAAATAGTGCGAGCTATCTGATTACATCAACCCACCACGCTATATCAGACGGCTTATCTTGTGTCCGACTGCACTCAGGAATTTTGACCTACTGCGAGAAAATTCACTGTGGGGAACCAATAACTTCAGTGCTTCCCTTACCCATACTCCCACCCATAGATAGGTTAATTCCGATATCAACTAGGGGATTCCAAGGCATTTGGCATAGATCATTGCTATTATTACGAATAATTTTTAATCAGGTTTGGTATCGACCAAAAACTCTCGGGTTTGAGAAGTGCGTACCCATTAATTTACGCCGTTGTGGTATGGTGCAAAAATCCTTAGACAAAGGGTTAACCCAAGAGTTGATCAATCGTTGCAAAAAGGAAAAGACAACAGTACACGGTGCCGTGTGTGGGGCGATGCTGTTGACTGCCGCGAAAAGCATCACAGTAAATAAGAAAAAAAGGTTGTGTGTAAGTTGCCTATCCTATGTTGATTTGCGCAGACGCTTGGAACCAGTGGTCAGTGATGAGGTCATGGGGAGCCTAGTTTCATGTGTTACCTCATTTCACACCTTACAGAGCAATCTATCATTCTGGGATTTAGCTCGTAATGTTAAAAAACAGCTCGAATATCGTTTGAATGGAGCAAATATATTTAGAGTTATTATTATCACTAAAATTTTTCTAAAAAGGTTTTTAAAGCGCCCTAATCAAGGGTCGGCAACGGTATCTGTAACCAATATTGGTAAAGTCAACATTCCTAAACATTACGGAGCCTTTGAACTAGAAGAAATCAGCTTTGGTTCAGCCAACGCTTCTTTTGGGGGAAGTTTATCGGTTGCTGTTTCAACCTTTGACGAAAAAATGATATTAAACTTCATGTTTTCTGACCCATCGATCAGTCATGATTCGATGGAAATATTTGCAAACAATGTCATGTCGTATCTTATTGATGCTTGCTTGCCCAAGGTAGCTTGACCCCTAACGTAGGGCCACAAATGCTAGCTATAGACCCCTGATAATAAAAGTTAAACAAGAGTAACTATTTATAAATTAATTATCCAATTATTGGGAAACTTTATGATACAAACAGCTCAAATCAGTCAATCATCAGTGTTTCTTGTCAGTGGCGGAGCAAAAGGCATTACCGCTGAGTGCGTGATTCGGATGGCACAGCACCAACCATCCAAATTTATTCTACTGGGTCGTTCATCAATAATGAAAGATGAACCAGCTTGGGCAAAGGATTGTTTTCATGAATCTGAATTGAAAAAACGGATTATGGAAAATATCCGTGCCCAAGGACAGAAGCCTACCCCCATGGAAGTAAAACGGGTATTTAAGACAATTGCTTCGAGTCGAGAAATTCACAAAAGTCTCCTGGCAATTGAACAGGCAGGCGGTCAGGCAGACTATATTGATGTTGATGTAACCGATGCTCTAGCCTTACAGCAAAAGCTGGCCACTGTGGTTGAGCGCATGGGTCCAATTACCGGTATTATCCACGGAGCAGGGGTTTTAGCGGATAAATTAATTGAAAAGAAATCGGAACAAGATTTTGAGACCGTTTATGCTACGAAAGTAAAGGGTTTGGAAAATCTCCTGAGTTGCGTCAGCCCAGGTCAACTGGATTATTTAGTTCTATTTTCGTCTGTAGCTGGTTTTTACGGAAATATCGGTCAGTCGGACTATGCGATCGCAAATGAAATTCTCAACAAATCAGCTCATCTGGTCAAGCAACACCATCCCTCCTGCCATGTGGTTGCCATCAATTGGGGACCTTGGGACAGTGGTATGGTGACTTCTGAACTCAAGAAGGCGTTTGCTAAGCGCAACATTGAAATTATTCCGATCCCAGTGGGGACAAACATGCTAGTTAAAGAACTGGATAGTGCCAATCAGGACACGGCGCAAGTGGTGATTGGCACTCCACTGGAACCGGTGTTAGGGGAGTTAAACCCTGAGTTACGAACCTATCGTATTCGCCGCAAGTTGACAGTGGACGCTAATCCCTTTTTACAAGATCACGTCATTGGCGGTTATCCAGTATTGCCAGCTACTTGTGCCGTAGGATGGATTATTAATGCCTGTGAACAACTCTATCCCGGTTACAAATTCTTCAGTTACACAAATTTCAAGTTCTTTAAAGGGATTATTTTCAATAATAATCTGGCAAGTGAATATGTTCTGGATCTCAAAGAAATTGCTAAGACCAATGACGGTTCAATAGAATTTGAAGCAAAAATTCGGACGAAAAAAGAAGAAAGTAAAATTCCTTATCATGAGCATTATCGGGTTCAGATTAAGCTAGTCAGAGAAATTCCTAATGCTCCCACTTATGATAACGCTAACGTTGAGGAAGATTATAAAATTAGTGAACAGATTCCATCATCATTATATCAAAGTGAAGAATCTTCATTATTTCATGGCCCTTCCTTTTGGGGGGTGAAACGGGTCTTGAATCTGACTCCTACAAAAATTACGGCAGCCTGTGCTTGGTCATCTATTAGTGACCAACAACAAGGGCAGTTTACCATTCAAAATTTCAATCCCTACATCGCTGATCTTAAGACACACCCTACTGGAATTTTGATTTATTATTTTCATCAAGAGGAATTGTTACCTGCCCAATCAGAAAAATTTGAACAATTTGCCATGATTCCACCGGGAGAAACTTTTTATGTATCTACGGAACTAAAATCTAAAGTCAATAAAAATGTCATTGTTGATATCATAGCCCATAATCGTGAAGGACAAATCTACTCCCGTTGGCTTGGCTGGAAAGGAACTATTTATCCTATCGGGTCAAAGGGCATATAATTTTATAATAGCAAGTCATTTAATACCCAAACTATAACTGATTCGTAAACTGATTAGCCAAAACTGTCATTTTTGATAAATTATCTATGGATAAAATAGCAATAATTGGATTATCTTGCCTTTTCCCTGATGCGAAAACTCCAGAAGAATTCTGGCAGAATCTGATTAGCAAAAAAGATTCCACTTCCTTATTAACTAAGGAAGACATGGGAATTGATCCGGCAAAATTTTTTAATCCATTAAAAAATCAACCGGATAAAACCTACTCCTTAATGGGAGGATATATCCGAGATTTTACGTTTGATGTCACTGGATACAACTTGCCGTCAGAACTTCTGGAAGGGTTAGATCCTCTCTTCCAAAGGTGCCTGTATGTTGCCAAACAAGCACTACAAGACAGTAATTATTTGAGCAATGACAGTGTGCTCTCAAAGTGTGGTGTAATTTTGGGTAATCTCTCAAGCCTTACTCCACTCTCGAATGAACTCTTTGGATCGATTTATCAGCACACTATCGAAGCTGCACTTAGGGAGCTTTTGCAGAATCAAAACTTCCAGTTGGCAAAATTACCGAAATCTGCCAAATTATCTCTGTATAATGGGATGAACTCTGGCGTGCTCTCAGCGTTAGTCGCCCAAGCTTTTTCTCTATCCGATATTAACTATACCCTAGACTCGGCCTGTTCCTCATCACTGTATGCTGTTAAATTGGCAAGTCATTACCTACTATCCCACAAAGCTGATTTGATGTTAGCGGGAGCCATCAGTCATGCCGATCCAATTTATGTTCGGATGCTATTTTCTGGTGTTCAGGGTTACCCTGAACATGATATCAGCCGACCCTTAGATCAATCGTCCAAAGGTCTAACCCCAGCCGATGGGATTGGTATGGTGGTGCTCAAGCGCTACAGTGACGCGATTCGAGATGGTGATCAAATTTATGCCACAATCTGTGGTAACGGATTATCCAATGATGGTCGGGGAAAGCACCTGCTGAGTCCGAACCCCCGAGGCCAAATTTTAGCCTATAAACGAGCCTATGCTGAGGCAAACATTAGTCCAAAGAGCATCGATTATTTAGAATGCCATGCTACTGGTACTTTCCTTGGTGATACCACTGAATTAGGCTCTGTAGATACCTTTTTTGGTCAGCATCAAGCATCTATGCTGGTGGGTTCTGTCAAATCTAATTTGGGTCACCTGCTAACTGCTGCTGGTATGGCCAGCATGATGAAAGTCATTTTGAGTATGTCAAAGGGTGTAATACCCCCGACCATTAATATAACGACTCCCCTCAGCTCTCCTAATAATGTGATTGCAGCGGAGCAAGTGGTTCGAGCTGCAACTCCCTGGCCGAACAATAAACCGCTTAAACGCGCAGCCATCAATGCCTTCGGTTTTGGGGGAAATAATGCTCATTTGATTCTTGAGCAATCCACTCAGGTCGAAGAAATTCCTGATTTTGAACCGGAAGCCTCTACACCGGTGCCAGCTACTAAGATGGCGATTGTGGGCATGGACAGCTTTTTTGGCTGCTGTGATGGTTTGGATGGGTTTGAGCGCAGTATTTATGATGGAACCCAGCATTTTATCCCCCTTCCTAACCAGCGCTGGAAGGGAATCGAGGAGCAAGAGCAATTGCTCAAAGACTATGGCTTTACAGACGGTAAAGCACCCTTAGGCGCTTACATCCAAGATTTTGACATTGATACATTACGGTTTAAGATACCGCCCAATGAAGCAGACACACTCAATCCTCAGCAACTGCTAATGCTTAAGGTAGCCGAGGGTGCTATCAAAGATGCAGGACTAAGTGAGGGGGGAAATGTGGCAGTGATTATCGCTGCAGAAACCGAACTTTCTGGTCATCAGCTTCAGCAGCGATGGCATCTGTCTTGGCAACTCAAAGAAGGTTTTGTTGAGACGAATCAATCCTTAACCTCCGAAGCTATCGATACCCTAGAAAGCATTGTTAAAGATAGCATCCACCACCAGGCAAAAACCAGTGACTATCTCGGTTACCTTGGTGTGATCACAGCCAGTCGTATTTCTGCTCTGTGGGATTTCAACGGGCTTTCCTTCACCCTCGGTGCTGGGGAAAATTCCACCTTCAAAGCTCTAGAAACGGCACAACTATTACTCGCTGCTGGGGAGGTAGATGCGGTTGTTGTGGGTGCTGTTGACCTAGCTGGCGGTCTGGAAAATGTTTTGTTGCGAAACCAATTGGCAAAGGTCAACACAGGAGTAAATACCCTCAGTTACGACCAAAACACTAATGGCTGGATGGTTGGCGAAGGAGCTGGCGCTGTGGTTTTAAAGCGTCTTGATACAGCCAAACAGGAGCAAGACCGTATTTATGCAGTGATTGATGCCATGAGTTTGGTAAAAGCCCGTGGGACATCAGACCAGGTCAATTCTTTCCCTCAACCGCCTCTGGCTGAATCTGTCATACAAGCGTGTCAACAGGCTCATACTCAAGCAGACATTAGACCTGGGGATATTGGCTATTTAGAAGTGTTTGGTAGTGGAGTAGCTCAGGAGGATGAGGCAGAGATTCGCGGATTAACCCAAGCCTATCAAACTGCTAAGGCTGATTTAAGCTGTGCCATAGGTAGTGTTAAGGCAAATATTGGTCATACCTATGCTGCTTCAGGAATTGCTAGCTTAATCAAAACGGCACTCTGTCTCTATCACCGATATATTCCAGCAACACCTCAATGGACTGGTCCTAAAATGCCCGAGGTTTGGCAAGGTAGTCCATTTTATGTGGCAAATGCATCAAGACCTTGGTTTTTAGCACCAGAGAGCCCCAAACGAGTAGCAGCAATTAACGGTATGGGAATGGATGGGACTTATTCCCATATAATTTTGTCAGAGGAACAGAGTCAGTGCGATCGCAACAGCAACTATTTGGAGCAAACACCGTTTTATCTGTTTCCCATGGCTGCTGATGGTCAATCGGAGTTACTCGAGCAGCTGCATAATTTAGAACAAACTATCGAAAATTGTGTTTCTCTATCTACTGCTGCTCGGCAAACCTTTGCCACCTTTCAAAAACGTTCTCAGGCCGCTTATACCCTGGCAATTCTCGGACACAATAACGATGAATTAAAACGAGAGATCCAGCGTGCAATTAAAGGGATTCCCAAAGCTTTTGATACAGGTAAAGACTGGCAAACGCCTATGGGAAGCTATTTTACAGCTAAACCACTGGCTAAACGGGGTACCGTTGCATTTGTTTATCCCGGTGCTTTCAATTCCTATATCGGACTAGGTCAGAATATTTTTCGACTGTTTCCCAAAGTCTACGAGGAGGCAGATAAACATATCGCCAGTATGGCTTCGATGCTCAGGGAAAGACTTTTTTATCCAAGGAGCTTAAATTCCTTATCCAGAAAGCAACTGGAAGTCCTTGAACAGCAACTGTTAGATGATTCCCATAGCATGCTCATATCTGGAATGGGCTTTGTTAGACTCTTGACCATAATCATGAGGGATTATTTCCAAGTTCAGGCTCAATCTACCTTTGGGTACAGCCTAGGGGAACTTAGTATGATGATTGGTCAGTCTGTCTGGAGTAACTATGATCAAGCTATCGATGGCTTAAGCTCCTCTGAGATATTTCACACAAGACTGTCTGGTCCTAAAAACGCAGTTCGCGAGTATTGGGGATTACCCCAAGGCAATGATGATCAGCACAAACAAATTTGGAGTACCTATGTTCTGATGACTCCGGTATCCCAAGTTGTGGAATATCTCAAACATGAGAATCGCGTCTATCTTACTCATATCAATACGCCAAAAGAAGTGGTAATTGCTGGTGATCCTCAAGCTTGTCGGAGGATGATTGACACTCTCAAATGCGATGCCTTCCGTGCTCCTGCCGATGATGTACTTCATTGTGACGCCATGGCTTCTGAATATGATGAACTTGCTAGACTCACAAGTTTACCGATTTGCAGCCAACCAGAAACTATTTTTTATTCCGCAGCCGACTACAAACCCATTACCCTTGAGAGCCATGCCATTGGTCACGCTATCGCCAAGGGTCTTTGTCAGCCCCTCGATTTTCCTCGGCTAATTAACCAAGTTTATGACAATGGAGCCAAGATCTTTGTGGAGGTAGGCGCTGGGAGTACTTGTTCTAGATGGATTCGTGAAAACCTCAAGGATAAGGAACATGTCACAGTTTCCCTCAATAAAAGAGGTTCAAACGACCATACCTCTATTGTCAAAGCTTTGGCCAAGCTAGTTAGTCATCAAGTGTCTCTGGATTTGTCGCCGCTGTATACTCAGGAACCAGAAAATGCTGGTCAGCGGCGCTCAATGGTTAAAACCATAACCTTGGGTGGGAGCCGGATTAAGTCCAGAATTTTGAGCAATACTAACCAGGAAATTGCTGAAACTCTATCATCAAACGTCCTAATTCATAAGACTTGGGAACAGCCACAGACTTTGCCCAATGTTGAACCATCTGAACCCGTAAATTTATCAAACTTTCAAAGTACTGTCCTAAACCATGAAAATAGTGCTAAGTGTGCTTTAAATCACTGCCTTACAAGCAACGAAAAATTAAACTATGGCCAGCCCATTAAAATGCCGCTGGATAATAATAGTTTCAGTCTAGAATTAGCCCAAAAAAATAACAATTTTTGTCCGGAAATAACCCTAAGTGAATTACACAAAAATCAGTATCAAAAACTGAGTTATAATACATCTCGCATCACCAAAAACCATGCTGCTTTTTTAAGGAATCAACAAGAATCCTTGAAGCAAATTGGCGACATTATTCAGCACAAAGTAACGTTTTCAAAGCAGTTGCTTGATTCTGAATCATAATTGTGTATCAACCAAATATGAAGCGTAAAACACTATTTTTCTTGACTTGGGTATCTACCATCGTGCTAATTCTCTGCTGGGTGTTACCTACAAATGCCTTCAACGAGTTCTACCGCAACGGACTCAAAGGACACAGTACCTTTCATTACGAATTTACCCGCACCCTAGTGCGGGCAGCGGGTTTCTCGCCAGAATTGGCAGAACAGATTGCAGTTACCAATCAAGCTGTGGACTCAATTAATTTCACAGGTTACAACGGCACCAACGTGCGTCTCACCAATACGGGACGCTTTGACTCGTATAGTCTATACTGGCACTTTCCCCGACGCGGTTGCACTGATTCATTCGGTGTGTCCTATCCCACTGACGCCAGCGAATGCAACACTTGCAACTACTTCACGGACAGTTCCGACTCCTGTCCAAGGGGAATCCCAGAGTTAAATACCATGGACCAGTGGGCTCTTTACGGCAATTCTGACGATCTACTGGTAACGCCTAAATACTCTTTGAATCGTCGGAGATTCAAAACTGTACCGGCAAGCTCTATCACGGCTTTAGGGATTTTTCTCCATTCCCTTGCTGATTCCTATTCCCATGAACGCTGCATGGAAACCATGGAGCTGCGGGAGCACAAACCATTTCCTGCAGAGTGCAATGTCTTGCTCTGGCATCTGGATTTAGAGTTTGGTGGTGGTGATCCAGGTGTGCCGTATACCAAAAATGCTGCTCGTGCTGTCTTTAAGGCTGCCGTACACTATATAGCCCAGAACGGAGAAGGTGGTGATCCGCTGTGGAGCTTTGAGGAGGCGAACAACTTTATTGAGCAGTTTGCTGAAATAGAATCTCCTGATGAGCGTGCCCAATTTGCTATCGACACCTACAATAATCTCTCATAACCTGAGAAAAACATTAATAGGGTAAAGGTTCTGTATCAATTAACTAGCCTGATTTGATATCAAGTCTGGTAGCAGTAAAACCCAATTAAAATAAGCTATCGGACTTGATATTACCAAAATTTTGACAGGTAATTTTGATGCCAATCTACTAAACTATAATTATTAATTTAACCAAATCAGCTGTATTATAATGACTCAAACTAGTTCTAAACCAATGACTGCTTTAGATAAACCTCTAAGCAAAAATAATAATCAAAAAGATAATAAAATTGGATTTTTTAATTGTTTCTATGGTCAAAATCAAGGTTGGAAAGGGGATTTGGATGGGATAGCATTTGATGATCGAGGAATTAAGGCTAAACTGCTAGATTTAGAAAAGTCCTGTTATATCGTTAGATCCCAAGGACAGATTGGCGTAACCCAAGAAGGCTACTGGTATCCTTCCGAAAATGGCAAGAGCTCTCAAGTAGAACTGCTGATGGCAGTTCCACCAATACAAATTCAACAGTTAGGCGATCCCAGTTTTTTATCCTTTCATGGGGTAAAATCTGCCTATGTTACTGGAGCGATGGCTGGTGGAATTGCATCTGAGGAGATGGTCATTGCTCTCGGCAAAGAGAGAATTTTGAGTTCATTTGGTGCTGGCGGATTAAGTCCTTCCCGCCTGGAAGCAGCTATTAAACGTATTCAACAAGCCTTACCCCAAGGTCCCTACGCCTTTAATTTAATTCATAGTCCCAGTGAACCGGCGATTGAACGCCATGCTGTTGATCTATTTCTCAATTATGGTGTTCAAACTGTAGAAGCGTCTGCATTTCTAGATTTAACTCCCAACATTGTTTATTATCGAGCTGCTGGATTAGGACTCAATACCGCTAATCAAATCGAAATCAAAAATAAAGTTATTGCTAAAATATCCAGAAGAGAAGTTGCTGCGAAATTTCTCCAGCCTGCTCCAACACAAATCCTTAAAAAACTTGTTGAGCAGGGATTAATCAGTGAGCTACAGGCAACTTTGGCAGAAAAAGTTCCCATGGCAGACGATATCACCGTAGAAGCTGATTCAGGTGGTCATACAGATAATCGGTCTTTGGTTTGTCTGTTACCTTCTATCTTGGAATTGAGGGATGAAATTCAGGAAAAATATGGTTATGAAAACCCGATTCGAGTTGGAGCTGCTGGTGGGATTGGTACGCCACAATCAGCCTTAGCTGCTTTTATGATGGGTGCGGCTTATGTTATGACTGGCTCTATTAATCAGTCTTGCCTTGAAGCTGGAACCTCTCAACATACCAAGGAAGTGTTGGCTAAAGCTGATATGACTGATGTCACCATGGCTCCAGCAGCAGATATGTTTGAAATGGGGGTAAAACTTCAAGTCCTAAAAAAAGGTAGCCTCTTCCCCCTACGGGCCCAGAAACTCTTTGAGTTATATAGAAGCTATGACTCGATTGAAGCTATTCCTATCGAGGAAAGAGAAAAACTGGAAAAACAAATTTTCAAGAGAAAAATAGAAGCTATCTGGGAGGATACCATAGCTTATATATCCCAACGAAATCCTGATAAAATAAAACAAGCTGCCAATAATCCTAAGGTAAAAATGGCTCTGATTTTTCGCTGGTACCTAGGATTGTCATCTCGTTGGTCGAAGTCAGGGGAGAAAGGCAGAGAAATCGATTATCAGATTTGGTGCGGACCTGCCATGGGCAGCTTTAATAACTGGGTACAAGGGTCTTACCTCGCTGCTCCAAACAATCGCAGTGTGGTTGATGTGGCTCACCACATCATGAATGGGGCTGCATTTTTACACCGAATACAAAGTTTAAAAATTCAAGGACTCCAAATGCCAGATTACTACAGTCAGTATCGCCCAGTTCCTCTTTCCTAAATTGTGAATTTTTAATTCTCGATATTGTCAAGCTTGGTAATTGGTAATTGGTAATTGCTAATTGGTAATTGGTAATTGGTAATTGTAATTACTATTGATACATTACCCATTACCAATTGCCACGTTTACTATGAACAATACTGCAGGGTAATGGAGACCATCTAACTTATAGATTACGTAGATTACGTAATTTTTACCTAAGGATAATAGTATGCTAAAAACCCATAAAGCACCAGAAAAAGGAAGTCAATTTTCAACTCCATCAGACAAGGTTGTCCATGGTCGCAAGAATCTTAAGCTGATGGATGTTAATTATCGGCGTAACACTGAGTCAGATTACACCGAAAAAATAGAGCAGTTGTATAAAAACTTCGACTATAGCAGCAATAGCGATTATTACTGGGGTGAGCCTGAGCTTTCAATGCTGTACGGTAGCCCCCTCTATGAAGCGGCTTCACCCTCACAACAAAAAGCTCTAAACCATCTCTATTGGGCTTTGAATTACTATTTAATTGCTGCTACTGAAACGAATACAATTTTATTTAATGAAGTTACAGCAAATGCGTTCTTTCCCTTTGATGATTACGAAGTTCTCTGCCATGCGCTAGACCTTGAAACTAATCAAGAACGTTACCATGTTCGTGCCTTTCACACTATTGGTAGTCAAACAGAGTTAGCCCTAATGGGCGAAACAGTTTTTCACTGTCCTAGGTCAACCAAACCTAAGGAAATGGATAAAACATTAGCTGCTTTTAAAGGGATGGGTGGACGTACAAGCTCTCCTTTGGGAATGCAAGTGTACACCATCAGTATCAGTAATTCTCCTTTTCTAGCGAGCCAGTACTATACTGCCCGTGGGATCGGCAATTTAAATCTCAAAAATAAGGAATATAGTTTTTCCCAGTTATATAAGACATTAGAGAAAAAGGGTGAGTTTATTCCCGCTCCAACAGCAGTTTCTCGTTATCATCTACTAGACGAAAGTTTCCACACCGCAACGTCTCAGTTAATGTCCCACGAAATCTATAAGGATTTCCCTCAGCCAAACGCCTGGGAGAAGTACATTGGTAACCAAACGATCCACAGCTTACAAACCGATGTGTTTAATGGGCTATCTACTACACTCCCTGGTACCTTTGGTGGAAATCTTATGCCTATGGTGTATAAGCTCTTGCAAACACCTCTATTTAGCATGTCTAAGCAAGAAGCACTACTGATGATGGAGAAGTGTTTCTGTCAGGAACATCAAGGCTTACATGTGGCAGCTAAATATCACCAGCGTCTTCTATCGGATATCCGCAAGTTTCTTGAAGGTCTAGACTATCTGTCACCTGTTAATCGCGAGATGCGTCTGATGGCTTCATCCGGTTCAGTTGAAAAAGCTGTTGCAAATAACATTCGAGAGTTTAAGCAGTTCTCGAGATCCGTTAAGCGTTAGGTCAAACTTTTGCCAGCTCCTGCTCCAGTAATGTTATACATGAGATACCCAAATTGTTGCTATGGTGAGTATTCACGTTGAAGACGATCAACAAACCCTTGAGGTCGAACCTAACCAAAATCTAGCTGAGATCTGCGATGAGCATCCCATTTCCCTTCTTTTTGGTTGTCGGGAAGCATCCTGTGGCACCTGTCTAATCGAGGTAGTCAGAGGCATTGAACACCTGTCACCTATCACAGCTGATGAGCAGGATTTGCTTGATGTGTTAGCTCCAGACAATCCTCACGCACGTCTAGCTTGCCAGTGTGTTGTGATGGGCGATATTAGTATCAGTACTCTCAAGGGGTGAGGGGATGAACAGGTGAGGGGATAAACAGGTGAGGAAAATTCCCTTTCCACAGTATCTTTTGTCCAAGCACAAGAACGGAGGGATGGAGTGATCACTCCATCCCTCCATCACCCGGTCACCCGATCACCCCATCACTCCATCACTCCTTAAACCAGATATCATTGTAAAAACTCAGGAGTTGAAAGGGGAGCATCGATTCGACGTTGACTAGGCTTGTCAAGTTTATAAATAATCGGTGGTTCTGGTAGCAGCAGATACCGCTTGCCCCACCCATCATTAATATCCTCAGGTCTAGGTTCAGGTGGTTTAGTCTGACCGGTGGGTAAGGCAACGGACAGAACTTCACGTGCCTGGACATACCGTTGACCATCGGATGTATTGTTGATCAGGCTGCTTGCTAAGGTTATTCGCTGCTTCTTTAACTCCTGTTCTAGTTCCCAGAGGGACTCTTTGGGGGTGAGGGTGGCTAGGAAGGTTACTTCCTCTGCTGGTTTTAGTGATAACCCAAGTTTGGACTGATCCATTTGCCAGACTTCTTGAAACTGACCGTCTGGTGCAATTTGCCATAGTTTCAAGTCGGTCTGCCATCTTCCCTTCTTTACATCGACATTTTGATAAGCCAGAATTGAATAGATAAAATTTGCGTCTCTGTTGAAAGAGAGCTGTTGATTAGGGTGCAAATAGCGAATCGCTGCTACCGTGATGGGAATTTCCTCCGGAAGATTCGTGGTTCCTGCTACGGTGTAGATCCCTGGACGGTCTGATTTGGTCACCGTAAGCTGAAAAATTGCTTCGGGAGGTTGACCGAGTAATCGATTAGTTAATTGCCGTCCTGGTAATGGAATCTGGGTGCATCCAGTACTTAATAGTAAGAGTATAAAGATGCTAAATACCCTTTTCAACAAATGGGTCAGATTTTGTTTGACTATTTTTTTTGCCCAAATAAAAATAAAGGTTTTGTGCATAGCCGATACTTGCATAAAAATGTCATTAAATAAAATTTTAACAGGTTAAATTTTATTTTAATCAAATAAAATTGATTAAGGTTTACTATGGTTAATTTTTATTTATTGAGTTATTTTTTTATGTTATGGTTTCAGGCAGCTATTTCAACTATGTCTATTATTTAGATGATGAATAATTTAGCGTGAACTATCCCCTAATAGGGAATTAATATTTTTTTTGTTGTATGAATTTGAGAGTGATATTAAGTCAAGTAGCCTTGGTATAATAATATGGATAAATTACCCAAAATTGTGATATCAAATTAACCCTAATACTTTGAAAAAAGTAATCAAGCGTCGTAATTATATAACCTACATAATTATCTATACCGAAAAAAAAACGGATAATATTTTATCTGCTGGGAAAACAACGTTTCTTCCCTATAAATGTGAACTAAGCACAGTTATATTTAATTGATTGTGGTGCTCATGATAGACATAAATCAAATCCCTATTGCTATTGATACTAATCAACCAAGCATGAGCGCCTTAAAGCGTTCGGTTGGGCTAAGTTACTTCTTATTATCCATTGCCTCGACTTCCCCCTTAGCCAAATGGGGTTTTATAGCCCCGATCACCCTATCACTTTTGTTAGGTGTTGCTAGTCTGAAAACAGAACCAGCCTATGCTCATTTTTCGGGGCTATGTCTTAGTCTTCCGGATCAAATTGTTTCGGAAAAACCTCTTAGCCCTAAGAGCGAAACCTCGAAACCATCACAGAATAATGTCTGGAGCAACACAGACCAAGACCGGCTGGACAGGTTCAACTCTACAAATTTGCCTGAAAAGGCCCAGGAGGACTGGGCTGTTAAGGATTCATGCACGAGGATGAGGGCTAGGTTTCAAGCAAACCCGAACAGCCAATACTACTCGGTTAGTAGCGGACAAGAATTTGGTTGTGGCTACACAAACGAAAGCTGCCTGAGGGACTTTGATAGGACTGTAGGTTTATCCAAGCAATATGACCCTAAGAACTTCCACCCCAGTGAAGATGATTGGGTATCGATTGAGCCTAAGAAGCTGGCACAAACCAACTTTGAGGAAGCACCAGAGCGTCCATTAATTCCAGAGATTGACCCTAAGGATGATAACCCGTTAGCTCCGACCCTAAACATACAAGGTGCCTTGGTGAATCAGGTAGACACATCAGCGAGACTACGGCTGCAAGGAACTTATCCCCTTTCTCCCCATGCTTTGTTTGGTGCCACAGTTGACCTCACCACTGGGGAGGGCTTTTCCGACACCGAGGAAACCGGATTAAGTATCAATGAACTTTACTTTACCACTTCTGTGCCTAGCTATTCTAATCTGCGCTTTGTGGTTGGTCTAATGGATTTGACATCTTATTTTGACCGCAATAGCTTTGCTAAAGATAGTACGACCCATTTCTTTAACCCGGTGTTTCAGACGAATCCTGCTCTGGCAGCAGCTGGTATTGCGTCTCGTCCGGGGGTGCTGCTCAACTGGAATCTAACCGACAACCTGGAAGTAAGAGCTGCGGGCTTTTCTTCAGACCGAGACCTGGATGATTTTGCTTTTGATGGGTTTTCTTCAGAGCTAGCTTTCCGGGTAGGTACAGCAATCATTCGGGGGACTTACCTATCGGCTCGGGATGCTCAGAAAGATGGATTCCAGGAAATTTTTTCTTTGAACCGAGGGGATAACGAGTTTGGTCCGAAGTCCTCTGACCGCGAAGAAGCTTACGGGATTAATGGAGAACTATATATTCCTGCTCTCAAGATGGGACTGTTTGGGCGCTATGGTTGGTACGAAAATCTTGATTTAGAGGAAAGCGGGGATACCTACAGTGTGGGTCTGAACCTCTTAGATTTGTTTATGGATGATGACCGACTAGGGCTTGGCTATGGTCGGCAATTGTCTAATGATGACTTGCGCCGGGACCAAGGTAATAAAGTACCAGATGTTTGGGAATTGTTCTATGACGTGCGTGTTTCACCTAATGTGCGTGCAGGTGTGACTTTGCAAGGACGAGATGAGTTTTCAGATACAATTCTTGGTGTTCGAGTCAGGGCTGATTTTGATGTGAGTGATCTGTGGGATTGAGTGCTGAGTGCTCAGTAATCAGTCCTGAGTAATGAGTAATAGGTTTTTCAAGCTACTCGCTAATAGAATTGCTGACATAGATAGAACATAAACACTGATTCATCCTTGATAGTTCATCCTTGATAGTTTATCCTTCATGCTTGATAGTTTATCGTTCATGCTTTTGACCAATGAATAACCATTCTCTTGGCAAAAAAAATTTATACTGGCAGCGTTGGTGGGTCTTTTTGATGGTTTTTGGGTTAGCAGGAGTATTAATCTTCAGCCCAGTTGAATCGGTGGTACCAGCGCTCCAAGCACAAGTTACTTCTGCTGTACGCCGAGGTTACGATCTGTTAAAGAAAGGATGGGTAGATAATGCGATCGCAACCTTTGAACAAGCTCTAAAAGGCTCTCCCCAATCGAAGGAAGGGAGGTTAGGTCTAGCGATAGCGTATCAGCGAGCAGGGCGAGATGCCGATGCTTGGGCTGCTTATCAACAAGTCCTAGCCATCGACCCAAATAATAAAGAGGCTCTGGAAGCGGTAGGAGAATTGGGAGGTTATCGTGCTGAATGGCAGGCGGATGGGATTGAAGCCCTAACCACTTTATTAAACCTAACTCCTAATGATACTGGTGTTCGTGCTCAGCGGGCTTTACTGCTGGGCTACCAAGGTCGTTTTCCGGAAGCCCTAGCTGATTATGAAATTTTGCTGGAGAGCAATCCTACACCAGAAATCATTGTTGGTGCTGCTCAAATCTATACCTACAGTGGTGACTATCAGCAAGGGCTAGAGCTATTTGATCGTTACCAAGCTAACGGTCAGCCGATTCCGGGAAATGCAGCGGGAGCCTATGCTCTGGCTCTACGGGAAACTGGGAATCCTGCTCAGGCGGTACAGGTATTGGAAGCTCAGCTCAATCAATTTTCCCAATTCTATGGCAATGATAGCTATCTACGGGCTGATTTAGCTCAAGCTTATCAAGCTTCTGGGCAACTGACAGAAGCTTTGTCTGTCCTAGAACCGTTGCGAGGGAGAGATGAGGCGGCTTTACCCTTAGCCCGGGCCCTTTCAGAAATTGGTCGTCGTGAGAGTCGCTCTGACCTAACCGAAGACGCGGTTACTCTCTACCGTCAGGTACTGGCCTCAACACCAAAGCCATCTGTTGCTTTAGTCAGGGAAGTGGCTGATGTGATGAGTGAGGTACCAAGCCAGTGGGCATCAGCTCTACGGCTTTATCAGCAGTTGACCGAGGAGCAGTCGAATAACCAAAGCTTGTTGGTGAAGTCGAATAACCAAAGCTTGTTGGTGAAGCAGATTATTCTAGAAGGTAAATTGGGACAGTTATCCGGAACTCAACGGCGACAGCGGTTGCTTGAGATAACCCAAACCCTACCGAGTGAACCAGCTCAGCAGCGAGATTTAGCCCAAGCTTTGTTGCGTCTAGACCCTCCTGACCCAGAACTGCTGAGTATTTACCAAGATTTGCTGGCTACAGGGGTAGATGTACCGTTTTTGAATTTCCGTGTTGCTCAGATTTTGATAAAGCAGAATCGACTAGCCCAGGCAACAAGTGCAATTGACAGTTACAGGGCAACCTCTACTGGTGGTTCCGACCAGAGTACGGAATTATTGCTAGCAGAGATTGACCGTCGCCAGGGAAATCTCGATGCCAGTATCCAGCGGTATCAGAGAATTATTCAGAGTAATCCAAATAATAATTTGTTCAATGGTGCTTTGCGGGGGTTAGCGGGAATCCACATTGCCCAAGGTGATCCACAGAAAGCTCTGGTTATCTATGACCAGCTGCTATCTCGCGATCGCAATGATTTATTAGCCCAGCTGGGGCGTACTAGTGTGGCATATCAAACTAAACGTATTGACCAACAGGAAGCGCAAGGGGTACTCAATCAATGGCTACAGACTCAGCCTTCTATTGATCCACCACCGGAATTGTTGAGTTTGGTGGGTGCTTTGCCTGCTGACCCAGCACGAGAAACCCTGTACATTACTCTACTAGAGGTCTCACCAGATAATGCTCCTGTACAATTGCGACGACTACAGGTTTTAGCACAGCGAGAGCCTAAGTTAGCTAAAGCTGAAATAGCTGAGTGGATTGCGGATAATCCTGATAATATTGATGCCTATTTTGTGCAGGGAGAATTGGCTATGGGATTGAAGGATTTGCGATTAGCTAGCAACGCTTACGAAGAAATTTTAGAACGGGAGTCTGATAACATTGGTGCCTTACTAGCTTTGGCAGGGATTAGCTTTACTCAACAGCACTATGCTAAGGCAACGGGGTTTTATAAACAGATACTAGAACTGGAGCCAAAGAATTTATCGGCTCGCCAAAACTTGGCTGAATTAAGTGTTGCCCAAGACTTTCCGTTTACAGCCCTCCAACGGTTTGAAGGACTCAACTTTGAAGAGAAAGAGTCTACAGGGACAGTTAATCCTAAGCTCGATAATCGTATCCTGCGGCTGGAGGTAGATATTCTAAAACGGCGAGGTTTTCAGCCTTATTGGGAGCGGTACTAATACCCTTTCAATTTAGTTTTTATGATTAGGGCAAGATGTTAGCTTTTAGGTGTTAGCTTTTAGGTGTTAGGTTTTAGTCCTTAAAGCCTAGCACCTGATAGCATTTCGATTTTATTTCTGAACCAAGCAACCTGTTTAAATAAGACTTGAAGCTAGTTTAACATCTCAAATTACACTTATATATATAAATAGATAGCCAAGAAGGTAATGGACTAATGATACCCCTATCAAATTGTAAGTACGTAGGTAAATTAGACCAAATATTTCCCCAGCAACCAATGTAACTAGTATCGCTTGAGTTCCTAGGCTAACGTGAAACATTCCAAATAAAATTGCTGCAATAAAAACAGAAAAGTAACCTTTTTCATCTAGGAGAAATCGTTGCAAAGCTGTTTGCACAGTAGCTCGGACAAACTCTTGTATATAAGAGTGTATAAAATAAGTGAATGACATCACAGATACTAAAGATATCGGAAATTTTAATATTTTTGATGTTAATTGATTTCCGGTCGTAATTAGATCTATTCCAAAGGCTATTAACCCTATTAATATAATTCCTAATCCACTGATTATCAAGCCATCTAAAACAGATTTTTTAAAATTTATTTTTGTCACTCCTACTTGATCTAAAGAAATATTAAACTTTGTCAAGGTAATTAAAGCAGGAATGACTATTACTACAAGATGTATCCAAATAAACGCCACTGAATAAAGATTCAGAAAATTTGGGAAAAAATCATCCAAACATGAATTAATCAGTATTGCGATCAGCGACATCACGAATATGATTACGAAAAACAAGCCAAAATTATTGCGTTCTTTTAGCTGGTCGATTTGTTCTTGGAGATTAGCTGTATATTGAGTAGTCCAATATCGTAGACGCTTACTGACGTCATAAGTTATTGCTTCATCTATAATCTTGATGATTTCTTGAGCGTCATCGACATTCTCGAGCAGCTGGGTTCTAGATAAGATATAAACTTCAGTATTCGGTTGTGCTATTACAGAGCAAGTTCTAGGTCCTTCATCGAAGAATGACATTTCTCCGAAAGTTTCCCCGGCTAGGATTTCTCCAAATTTAATATTTGTATTAGTACGGGTTTCAACTTTCAATAAATCAACGGCTCCTGAGAGAATAAAGTAAATTTCACTACTATATTCTCCTTCTTTGACAATCAACTCTTCCTGAGAGTATTTTTTAATTTCTCCAATCTTCTCTACCTCTTTTAACTGATCTTCGTTCAGGTATCCTAAAATATCAAACTTCTCTAACATGGATTAATACTGCCCATTTGAGGGTAACAATAAATCAAATCAACAAATCAAATCAACGACTTAGTCGCTGTTTTTTTTTAAAGTATCAAAAAATGATACAGATGGCAAAGCCATAATTTAAAGAATTATGACTGTGATATATTTTGCTCTTTACTTGCGTATTACCACTGACATTATAACGGTTTGGGGTTTATTTTAAGAGCGATTGCTTTAGTGGTGGGAAGCTTCAGAGGTTCGTTCCACTTCTTCAACCAAAATTACTGGAATTGGACTGGTTTCTAACACTGCCTGAGATACGGAACCGACCAGGACTTGCTGCCAGGGTTGATGTCCCCGTTTTCCGATCACTATATCTGTTACTTGATGCTCTTGGGCTATGCGAACAATTTCTTTGGGAATCGAACCGGTTACGGTAATAAACTGATGCCGAATATCCAAGAGCAAGCGTTTGGTTTGGTTCTGTAACTGCTTGACTTCTGGCTGATTTGATGTGGTGATCACATGTAAAACAATAACTTCCCCATTACTTCGTCTTGCTAAATCTGCTACTTTAGTTAATACGTGGGTGGCTAAACTAGAGGTATCGACAGCGGCTAGTAGGAGAGTATGAGAGGCAACGGTTACTTTGGTGGGGTCTACAGGGTCTTGGGATAAGAGTTTAGGGGCAAAGGTGGGAATTGCCCAAGCCCCTAGGGGTGCGGTAATCAAAATCGAGAGGGCTGCGATCGCTAAAATTGTCTGACCTCCTTCTAGCCCTTGACTCAAGGGAATACCACCAATGGCTGCTTGTACTGTGGCTTTTGCGGAGTTTCCGGGCAACAAAAACAGTTTCTCTCGCCAAGTCCAATTACTGCCCAATGTGGAGAGATACCACCCGACCATCCGACCGATACATAACCCAATGGCTAGGATTAAAATGCCAGGTAACAGGGTTGTTTCTAATACCCGAAGTTGGATACTAGCTCCCATCAAGACAAATAGAATAATCTCTGCTACCACCCACAGATGGTTAAATTCTACTCGCAAGCGTCGTGCTAAGGGAGGGTCTAATTGTATTAGGAAAAATCCCATTGCCATGGTAGCTAAATAGCCAGAAAAGTATGGCATACTTTTAGCTAACACTACCAATAATAAGGCAAGTGCTGCGGTAATTAAGGTATCTTGGACGATAGTTTCGGTCCAATTTTGTTTGGTTAATAGGAAAATAATTAACTGAGCAGCGATATATCCAATTAAGACACCAAGGGCGACCTGGATTAGAACTTGCAGGGGCAGGAATTGGAGAGCATTACTGTTGATTGTTCCCTGTGCCAAGAAATTCACCATCAAACTGAAGAGTAGCAATACTAGGACATCGGATAAGGCACTCCCAGTTAGAATCACATCTGGTATCCCTTTAGCTACGCCCCAGCCTAAACTTTTGAGTCGCAGCATTCCTGGCACAATCACGGCTGGGGATTCTGCTCCCACTACACAGCCTAGGAGTAATCCAGTGGGAAAATCGAAATTAAACAGTATCATGGCGGCAACAGCTACTGCGATCGCTTCGGTGATGGCGGGCAAAATGCCTAACCTTAGCGCAACAGTTCCTTGCTCCAGGAGTTTCTCAAGATCCAATCCCAGTCCTGCCCGCATTAAAATGACCATAACCGCGAAGGTGCGTAGGTCATCAGCAATAACTAGAACTTGTGGTGCGATCGCATCCCCCACTTCTGGTCCGATCAGGATACCCACCACAATCATACCAATCAAAGGAGGTGCTCCCAACCGACGGGCAAGTTGACCTCCAAAAAAGCCCATCAATAAGATCCATATTGTACTGGCTAGCATCCGAAATGTTCGCGCTCGTATATAAAATGTAATTACTTGTCGCTCAATTATGAAAACACAGTTGATTCGGATTGGCAATACTTGATATCAGTGGTTATGAAAATCAAGCCTAACCTTGCTATTACTTTGGCTACTTTACTGCTATCAGTTGAGGGGGCAATTGCTCAACCTAATTCATCATTTCCTAACGCTACACCACCGACTCCACTACTGTCGGAGCAACAACGGGAGGAAGTGGAAAGGTTAATTAATGAGCATCTAGAGAAAAGTTACACAATTCGCAATCATATCCAATCGGAAGTTCATCGAACCTTTGACTGGACGATTAACCTGCTCAACCTTTTAATTACAGTACTAATTGCCATTCCTATTGTTACTAGTCTGGCAGTGCTCTTGTTACGTCGTAGCATCATCAACCAATTAGTGTCGGAGACGCAAAAGCAATTTCAAGAAGAAGCTGAACAAAAAATAAAAGAGCAAATTGATGCTGAAGTCACTACGGAATTAAAACGACAAGTTGAAGCTTTCAAGCAGGAGCTGGAAACCCTTAAATCTGATTTAGTTTCTCAACTCCAGCATCTAGTTGTGGCTGCTCAACATGAGAAAGAGCAGATTTTTAACGAAATTTCTCGAATTACTCCGTCTATTATCCAAGAAGAATTTGTTGCTCCAGAAGTCCAACAAAAACTGGAAGAGCTAACTAAACAGCTGGAGTCGTTAAAGTCTGCTAATCCCCAGCTCTACTTAACAGTTGATGACTATATCAATCAAGGGCACGCTCTGTGGATTGAAAATCGCTATGAAGATGCGATCGCATCCTATGAAAAAGCGCTTCAGATCCAGCCAGATTCCGATGTGGCTTGGTCAGGAAAAGGCCAAGCCCTGCAGAGATTAAAGCGATATGAAGAATCCCTCGCTACCCATGCCGAGGCGATTAAAATTAATCCGAACAACTTTAGGAGTTGGTTTGGACAAGGTTATACTCTCAGATACATGGAACACTATGAAGAAGCACTGATTTCCTATGATCAGGTTATTCAGCTCAACCCAGATTTTCATCATGCTTGGAACCATAGAGCCTATGCCTTGATCAAACTTGGTCGCTATCAAGAAGCCTGGGACAGTTTGGAAAGAGTACGGCAGCTAAAATCAAATTCATCTAATCTTTACTACAACCAAGCTTGTTATTATGCCTTAAACGGTGAGATTGACTCAGCAATTGCAAGTCTAGAACAAGCGATGAGTTTGAATGATAGACTTAAGTATCTCATTAATATTGAGGCGGATTTTGACATGATTAAAGATGAGCAACGGTTGCAAGACCTAATTAATCGATAGATATGACCATTGTATTTATAGCAATTCTCATTACGAGTGAGCGACATTGCTTATCCTTTTAAAGCAAAAGGCATGCATGGCTATTAAAAGGCAATAATAAAGAGAGTTTTAAGGGAATCAGCGTCAAAACATCCCCTAATCCATCCGTTACTCCATCTGCTCCATATACTTGAATGTACAAGTTACCGGTTTAATAGCTTAGTTTTTTGTAATTTGGTAACTTATAGCACATTTCTTCTATTGAATCTTGTCCAGCCAATTCCCAATTTCTAATTTTTCAAGCCAAAATATTAAGTAATACCATGTTGCATTCCTTGGGGTAACTATGTTTAAGGTTGACCGTTGAGGGTTAAATGTTAACTATTAATAGTCAAATACTAGTCAAATACTAGTCAACAGCAACGGTAATCCTATCAGTAAATTACTACTTTGACCGGCACTTGGTATAGGCCAGTTAAATGGGTGACTAAAGCAGACAAGGAGAGTGGCCGTGACAACCCTTAAAAAATTAATCGACCAAATCAAGACAGAGTTATCTGACGAATTCAGTCAGCGGTTGCGCAAAATGCTCATGAACCAGGACAAAGAGTGGTTAGTAGAGCAGATCATCTCATTAACCTTAAGCCGAGACAACCAATTGGTCTGTGGGATACAACCGCCAACTACCCAGAAGCTAGCTCTAGCCTTAGAAGATAAAGAAAGAAAACACCGGGCTAGACTTGAACGCATCTCCAAGATAGAGCTTGATGAGGACAAACTAGCCCAAATTATCAAGAGGTATAAGAGACTAGATCGGGAGCAACTTAAAGCAGAAGGATACCTAAATAATCCCCCTCAAAAAGGGACAGCCCTAATTACTAACACCGAAAGGAGTAGTAAGGGTAACGAACTTTTGCTTGAAGCTAAAGATATATTTTACGCACTGCTCTTTGGGGATGAAGATACCAATGTTCGATTTGATCGAGTAGAACGAGAATTGTTGACGCTGATCGTACCAGAGCATAAATTCCACGTTATAGACTTCATGGTAGCCGTAACCCAAATAGGAGGAGAAGGAACCTGGACAGATCCTAATAATGTCTCCAATGATGACCGGGAAAAAAATATTATCTTGCAGACGGAATACGGTGAAGTCAAGAGCGAACTGATTAGTGAAGGTTTACTGGCTACTGTTAAAATTATCAATAATCTTGAAATTAATGAACAGGTACTTTATTTTCGGATGATAGATGTGGAGCAGAGTTCATTGATTGCTTAAATGATTGAAAACTTAAACAAGTCTCTGGCAAGTAGCCAACTGTATTAGTAAACTACATTATTCAACTGGATTAAACGTTTGATAGTTCCCTCCTAATGCTTCCACAACTGTGTGAGTATTAGTGATTAACATTTTGATGTAAGTATCAGCTTCACTACCTGGTACACCTAAGGAATCAGAGTATAATTCTTGTGGGGCTAATTTCACCCCAGCTTCCTGAGCCACAGTCTTGATCAAAGCTGGGTTGATCGTGGTTTCGGCAAAAATCACTGGCACCCCAATTTTTTTGATAGCGTCTGCCAAACCCTTGACAGTCTGAGCACTGGGTTGTTCCTCAGTACTCATGTCAATTAAGGTTCCAGCCACTGGTATGCCATAGGCACGAGCATAATATTGAAAAGCATCATGAGTTGTGACTAGGTAGCGGTGCTTCTTAGGAATAGTTTGAATCTGCTCGATAATCCAAGCATCAACCTTTTTCAATTCAGCAGTTAGCTGTGCTGCATTCTTGGTAAATTCTTCCTTGTCCTCCGGTGAGAGTTCAATCAACTGGTCCCGGATGGCATTGACCATTGCGATCGCATTTTTAGCATCCCCCCAAACATGAGGATCCGGTTCCGTCTTGCCTTCGTGTTCAAAATCCAAGGGTGACACCACTTCCCCAACCGCAAAGCTCTTGATGTTAACCCCAGCAGACTTAATCAGCTTAATTAGTGCTGGTTCCAGATTGTAGCCATTGTATAAAATCAGATTAGCTTGTTCCAACGCAATAGTATCTGCTGGGACTGGCTCATAGACATGGGGATCTGCTCCCGGTTTTAGGATACCCGTCAGTTCAATTTCATCTCCTCCTACTTGTTTTGTCCAGTCGGTAAGGATAGTGCTAGTGGTAACTACATTGGGCTTATCATCGCCATCAATACTACTCTGGCTTGTTCCGGTGGTATCACACCCACTTATCCAGACTCCTAAAATGATTACTACTGTCAGCCACCATTGGCGCTTTCTACTGTAGGACTGAGTAATTACTCTCAACCGCTTTGCTCCAATTCAAAATTATCAATTCAAAATTCAAAAATACCCCACGAAGGAATTCAGGGGATTGAAACAGCGATCCAGCCCGCTCATGGGGGGAACCCCCATGAGCGACTGGCGTTCCACAGGACTTACAAGGTGCGGGCGCAGGTGACCCACACAGACCCATGCGCCATGAGCAACTGGCGTGGAAACCCCCTCATGAAGGCGCTACATGCCTAAGAAACTGGGTTTGCAGCATAAGTCTTATCATATTCTTTTCATTTTTCATGGTAAACTATTTTCATATTTGTTTCATTTTTTGTTTCCGGAACCCTCTATGCCAGATGCTGCCTCGGTTCATCACCTTGCTTCTCCTAAGAGGAAACATCAAGCTGGATATAGCAATCTGTCCCAGACAGGAACCATTACCCTGAGGCAACTGGGTGTACACTACCGCCTAGTAGAAGCACTCAGGGATATCAACTGTGAGATCAAACCAGGACGATTAACCGGAATTATTGGTCCGAATGGTGCTGGCAAAAGTACTTTGATCAAAGCCATGCTGGGGTTAGTTCCCACGGCCACGGGCTTTGCTGTGTATCAGGGAAAACCGTTGATAGAACAGTTAGAAAAGGTGGCTTATATGCCACAGCGGACGCAAATTGACTGGACTTATCCCGCGACTGTCTGGGATGTTGTGCTAATGGGTAGAGTCCGGAAAACAGGATGGTTTCGTCGCTTTTCTACGGTATCCCGGCGGATCGCAGCGGATGCCATCGAACAAGTTGGGATGGGGGATTACCGCAATCGTCCGATTGGACAGCTATCGGGAGGACAGCAGCAGCGCGTCTTTCTCGCTAAAGCATTAGCTGAACAAGCAGATATATTCTGTTTTGATGAACCGATGGCTGGTATTGACAAAAAAACTGAAGCTGTAATTTTTACTATCCTCCATCAACTCGCCGATGCGGGAAAAATTGTGCTGGTAGTTCACCATGATTTGGGAGAAGCGATGACTAATTTTGATGATTTGATTTTGTTGAATCGGGAGTTAATTGCTAGTGGCTCTAGGCAAGAGGTATTGAGTGCAGCTAATATGCAACAGGCTTATGGTGGTCAAGTCGTTTTTTGGTTAGATCCAGTTGCTGTCAAGTGAAAGAAGGCAAAAGGCAAAAGGCAGAAGGCAAAAGGCAAAAGGCAAAAGCTGATTTCTGATAGCACAAAAAAATATTCCCATCGCTCTTTCCTACTGTTCCCTGTTCCCTGTTCCCTGTTCCCTTTTACCATCAATCTGATGTTTACATCTCACCTAAAAATGCTATATGTTAGAGGTTTTAATTGAGCCGTTGCACTATGGGTTTATGCAGCGATCGCTAATTACTGCGGTGTTAGTGGGCATCGTTTGTGCGGCAGTTGGTAGCTACCTAATGGTACAGCGACTTGCCTTACTCGGAGATGCTATCAGTCATTCTGTACTACCAGGATTAGCGATCGCATTTATGATCGGTGCTGACATTTTTGTGGGAGCCTTTATTGCTGGGGTGGTTAGCACTGTCGTGATTACTTGGATCCGGACGCGATCGCAAATTAAAGAAGATGCCGCCATGGGGATTGTGTTTTCCGCTTTTTTTGCCCTCGGTATCACCTTAATTACGGTGATGCAGAAAGATAACAAAATTGACCTCAATCACTTCCTATTCGGCAATATTCTGAGTGTCACCAATGAAGAAGTGATCAATACAGCCATTATCACCGCCATTGTACTATCAATCATTCTCCTGCTGTACAAAGAATTAATGTATTATACCTTTGACCCATTAGGGGCAAAAGCAGCAGGTTTACCAACTAACTTGCTGAATTTTGGTCTGATGATTTTGATTGCCTTGACCATTGTCGCTAGCCTCAAAGGAGTTGGAGTCATCTTGGTGCTAGCCATGTTAATCACACCAGGAGCAACAGCTTACTTATTAGTCAATCGGTTGCACCAGATGATGATTTTGGGTTCAGCACTTGGGGTAGTAGCTAGTATTACTGGTATGTACCTGAGTTATTTTTTTAATCTCCCTTCTGGACCAGCAATTGTTTTAGTAGCTTTTGGTTTATTTATGCTGGCATTTTTGTTTAGTCCCAGTCAGGGAGTGTTAACTCATCCGAATACTCAGTTAGGACAATCACAAATTTGGCAGGAAATTAAGAGGTTGTGGCGTTGATATAGCATTTTTATTTCAGTTGTGAACATAGTCTACCTTGAGAAATGCAAAAGGCAAGAGGCAAGAGGCAAGAGAATATAAAACCATTATCTTGTCTAGCTTAACACCAAATTTATGGAGATGTCTAATGTATCCTATACAATCAGGATATCACTATTTGTTAAGGCAGTTTTGTTAGAGAAATTCGCAACTTGTACAGCACCTAGTGTACCTGAACCGTCAGCATCGAATGATAGTAATCCTGATGAACGATCATAGATGAATCTGTCATTTGTATCTAAGGCGGCAGCACCTAAAACAAATTGACCCACATCTAAAATTCCTTGAACAAGACCACTGCCGAAGCCACTAGCCGAAATGTGTAGTTTATCCCCCTGCTGACTGACAAAGTCGCTAATGTAATCTATCCCTTCAGTAGGGATATTAAAGACAAATTTATCTGCACCAGCACCTCCAGAGAGGACATCACTTCCAGTACCCCCATTTAAAAGGTCATCACCGGCACCGCCATAGATACGATCATTGCCAGCACCACCATACAAGTTATCATTCCCAGCAATTTCTTGTATAACTGACGGTAATTCGATAATGCCTCGCAGATATTGACTAGGATAATTTTGAAGGTCATTCCAGGCTTGATTACCCCAACCCATCGCAGCATAATCTTCACCATAGGGAATTGAGGAACTACGATAATCGTTAGGTTCACCCGCAGACCAGTTACGGTAGCTTGAGGTTTCACCACTAACCCATTGCCATTGACCTTCTATAGTACGATCGCTCAGACCGATCCAAAACAGTTCATGAGTTCCAAAGGTGGTGTTTAGCCAGCTTTGTTCGGTGGCGTTGTTAATCGTAACTAAGTTACCCCCAAGGCGTTGAGCTTCTGCTTGGGTAGACAGCCAAGTGCCGGGTTGGCTCAATACATAAGAGTGTCCATTCCAGGTGGTGAGATAGTCGCCGTAAATAATATCATCACCATCACCACCATAGACCGTATCATTACCTCGACCACCCCAAATATTGTTACTGGCACTGTTGCCTTGAATAACATTATTGAGATTGTTACCGTAGCCATTGATAGGACTTGTTCCATCCAGCTCTAGATTTTCCAAATTATCGCCAAGGTGATAGGTAATGGAGGAATAAACTTTATCAATACCTTGACCGGCATATTCAATTATGGTATCACCCATACTATCAACATCAAGAATATATTGATCATCACCAAAACCTCCCTTCATGCGATCTCTACCCCTTTCACCCTTTAACAAGTCATTACCAAAACCACCATAGAGGTCATCATTACCAAAACCTCCGTACAACTGATCATCACCACCACCACCATAAAGACGGTCATTACCTGCACCACCATTTAAAATATCACTTTCACCTATTTCTGGTGATACTGAAGGAATTTCAATAATACCTCGCAGATTTTGATTGGGATAATTTTGGAGATCATTCCAACCCTGATTGCCCCAATTCATCACTGCGTAATCTTCACCAAAGGGGTTTGATGAAGTACGATAATCGTTAGGTTCACCGGGAAACCAGTTACGATAGGTTGAGACTTCACCACTAACCCATTGCCATTGACCTTCAGTAGTATAATCTGTCAAGCCGATCCAAAACAGTTCATTAGTTCCAAAGGCTTTGTTTAGCAAGCTTTGTTCGGTGGAGTTGTTAATTGTAACTAAGTTACCACCTAAATTTCGAGCTCTTACTTGGGTAGAGTACCAATTACCAGGTGTGCTCAATAAATAGTATCCATTGTTAGTAAAATACCAAGTACCAGGAGCCGCTAATATATTGTGCCCTCCATAGTATCCAATGATATAATCTCCGTAAATAAGATCATTACTATCACCACCATTGACGGTATCTTGGCCACGACCACCCCAAATAATGTTACTAGCACTATTGCCATTAATTACATTATTTAAATCATTACCATAACCATTTATAGAATGCACACCTCTCAGTGTTAGGTTTTCTAGATGAGCACCAAGGTGATAAGTAGTAGAAGAGTAAACAGTGTCAATACCTTGGTCAACATACTCAACTACGATATCGCGGTTGCTATCAACAACAAAGCGATCATCACCAAAACCTCCATACATGCGATCGCTACCAGTTCCACCGTCTAAGTAGTCATTGCCAGAACTACCACTGAGGGTATCATTACCACTAGAGCCATAGAGATTGTCATTGCCTGTACCACCGTATAAGCGATCGCTACCAGTTCCACCACTTAAATAATCATTGCCTGAGCCACCCCTCAGGTAGTCATTACCGGCATTACCATAAAGACTATCATTACCGTTACCACCGTTGAGATTATTAGCACTATTGTTGCCAATAATAGTGTCGTTACTTGAGCTACCAACTACATTCTCAATTATGGCTCCGTAGGCAATTGATGTCCCATAAGCAGTGGTCTTATATCGCAATGAGCTGGTATCATTTCTGTTATCTTCCGGTATATAGGAGGTTGAGTTATAAGCATCCCGAGTGGTCAGTATACCACCTTCTCTGATATCAAAATAATATCCTGGGAATCTCAAACCAAGTTTAGAAAAATCCAAAGTATCTATTCCACCACTATCCCAGATTGACAACTTCAAGGATATTGTTTTACTACCACGATAAGCATGACGACCATCCCTATAACCATTGACAGTATCAAACCGGTAATAAGTGTTACCAAAATTAAAAGCCTTTGATCCGTAAAGATACTGTATAGATCTGATATCATAAGGCATTGGTGTGGCTGCATAAAAATCAGGTGTTCTATTATAAGACATCACCGTATTTGTGGTATTGTCTTTAGAGTGATTTAAAAAAGGAGGATTAGCCTTCCCAGATATAATATCATAGTTACCAGGATGCTTTAAACCAAGTGCATGTCCAATTTCATGTAGTGCTAATTCTAAAAACCAATTACCTATACCAGTAGGAGCTTCTTTTCCAAGCTTAATAGTTACACTTTTTAGTTTGTTAGACCTCGAAATCGGACTTGCCACCCCTCCATCATCATCACTTATTCCTAAAAAATGTAGATTTCCTCTGTTTGATGTTTTGCCAAAAAAAATATTAGCGACTTCACTCCATCTGCTGAGTGCTTCTATCACCATTAAACTTTCACTAAGATCAAGCCCATCGCTTCCAGTTGAATCAATACTGTAAGTAAGAAAAACTGGTTTCCTTTTATCAACCCAATAAACGTCATCCAACAAAGCATCAATATCGTTATTTCCAGAACGCTTAACACCCATAATATTTTCCCTGATCAATCTGAGGTTATATCTGAAAACTGCTGTGTTTTTCAGCCTCTAATGGCAAATTAAATTAAATCTGCTTTTTTTCTACAAAAGGGCAAACTTTTGTAACATTCCTTAACAAAAGCCCTGGGCAGACCAACCCTGATCAAAAATGCGCCTGAGTTAACTCAGACGCACTATGCTCATCAAATCATGATTTGATCCTCCAGCAAGCTTTGCTCTACCAGAGGCTTGCAGAAAAACCCTAGACAAACACGTCATCGAAATTGTTGTTGAGAGTGCTAGCTTGAGTGAAACGCACCACAGCCAGAAGGTCTCCGCCGCTTGAGATTTCAGCACCATTAGCACCATCAACAATGCTCAGATCATTAGGATTGGTAACATCAAAGGTAGTCATACCAAGCTGGAAGTTGTTGATAGTATCAAATCCATTACCGGTTTCGAGGAAAATTCGATCGTCACCACCCCCTAAGAAAAGGGTGTCGTTACCACTACCACTATTAATAAAATCATCCCCAGAGCCAGAAAAGATCAAGTCATCACCAGCATCACCAAAGATTACATTATTACCTTCACTACCGAAGATGGTATCATTACCGGTACCACCGAAAATCCCATCTGGCTGTGAACCCCCCTCGATCCGGTCATTACCATCACCTCCGATAAGAATATTTATTCCCTCACGACCAAAGATCATGTCATCGCCAGCCAAACCATCAATCTGATCGTTTGCGCCAGTGCCCGACAGGGTATCATTGCCTGGTGTTCCCGTGATATTATTGAAAGAATTCATTGATCTTTGCTCCGTAATTAATGAATCGTTAGCTTTTATTTAAACCACACCTGGATTGTGTCTGAGGTTGTATCTGAAAACTGGTGTGTTTTTCAGCCTCTAATGGTTAATCAAACTGAATCTGCTCTTTTTCTACAAAAGTTTGCCCTTTTGTAATATTTCTTAACAAAAGGCCTGGAGAGAGCAACCCTGATCAAAAATGCGCCTGAGTTCACTCAGACGCACTATGCTCATAAAATCATGATTTTATGCTCCGGTAAGCTTTGCTCTACCGGAGGCTTGCAGAAAAACCTTAGACAAACACGTCATCGAAATTGTGGTTGAGAGTGCTAGCTTGAGTTGAACTCACCACAGCGAGGAGGTCTCCGTCGCCAAAGATTTTAGCACCATTAGCACCATCTTCGATGACAATGTGACTAGATTTTGCAACATCAAAGGTAGTTTGACCAAGCTGGAAGTTGTTGACAGTATCAAAGCCATTGCCGGTTTCGAGGACAATTACATCCTCACCACCTCCTAGCCATAGGGTGTCGTTACCACTGCCACTATTAATAAAATCATTGCCAGAACCAGAAAAGATGATGTCATCACCAGAACCACCAAAGATTGTATTATTACCTTCACTGCCTCTGAGGGTATCATTACCGCTACCACCGCTAATGAAATCCCGCTGTGAACCACCCTCGATCAGGTCATCACCACTACCGCCGTAAAGGGAATTAACTCCCTCAGCTCCTCTGATGGTATCGTTACCGCTACCACCGGTAATGAAATCCCGCTGTGAACCACCAAAGATTTCGTCATTGCCACTACCGCCGAAAAGGGAATTAACTCCCTCACTACCAAAGATCTTGTCATTGCCAGCAAAACCCCGAATCCGATCGTTTCCGACAGTGCCAAACAGGTTATCATCATCTGCTGTTCCTGTGATATTATTGATAGAATTCATTGATGTTTCCTCCTTAATTAGGAATCGTCAGTTGTTATTTAACCCACACCTCGGTTGTATCTAAAGTTACATCTGAGGTGGTGTCTGAGGCTGTATCTAAAAACTGCTGTGTTTTTCAGCCTCTAATGGTTAATCAAACTGAATCTGCTCTTTTTCTACAAAAGGGCAGTTTTTTGTAATATTCCTTAACAAAAGCCCTGGAGAGAGCAACCCTGATCAAAAATGCGCCTGAGTTCACTCAGACGCACTATGCTCATCAAATCATGATTTTATGCTCCGGCAAACTTTGCTCTACCGGAGGCTTGCAGAAAAATCCTAGACAAACACCTGATCGAGATTGTCTATGAGTGTGCTAGCTTGAGTCCAACTCACCACAGCCAAGAGGTCTCCGCCGCTCAAGATTTCCGCACCATTAGCACCATCAATGATGTTCAGCTGACTACTATCGCCCGCATCAAAGATAGTTAGACCAAGCTGGAAGTTATTGATAGTATCAAAGCCATTGCCGCTTTCGAGGACAATTAGATCCTCACCACCTCCTAGCCACAGGGTGTCGTTACCACTGCCACTATTAATGAAATCATTGCCAGAGCCAGAATAGATAATGTCATCACCAGCACCAGCCAAGATTTCATTATTACCTTCACTGGCGAAGATAGTATCGTTACCGCTACCAGCATTAATCACATCCAGCTGTGAACCACCGTAGATCAGGTCATTACCAGCACCAGCAAAGATTTCATTATTACCCTCACTGGCGAAGATAGTATCATTACCGCTACCAGCATTAATCACATCCAGCTGTGAACCACCGTAGATCAGGTCATCACCAGCACCAGCAAAGATTTCATTATTACCCTCACTGGCAAAGATGGTATCGTTACCGCTGCCACTATTAATCAAATCATCCCCAGCGCCAGAATAGATCAGGTCATCACCAGCACCAGCAAAGATTTCATTATTACCCTCACTGGCAAAGATGGTATCGTTACCGCTACCACCGCTAATCACATCCAGCTGTGAACCACCGTAGATCACGTCATTACCATCACCGCCGAGAAGGGTATTAATTCCCTCACTACCAAAAATTGTGTCATTGCCAGCCAAACCCTCAATCTGATCGTTTTCGACACTGCCGAACAGGCTATCATTGCCTGATGTTCCTAAAATAAGATTGTCGTCAATATCTAAGTTAATGTTGAGATCAATCAAGCCTGTGTTGGAAGAAAAGCCATCAACAGCAATTTGGTAGGTTGTACCAGCGCTAACAGTAAATACAACTTCACTTTGTAAACCAAAGGTGTCATCATCACTGGCAATCTCTGTTAAGCTGTTAAGTGCTGAACCGGTGTAGACTGCTAGACTAGTGTCGTAGTTACTCCCAAAAGTGTCAATAGTGACTGTACCATCACCGGGAGCTGTCCAAGACCACCAGGCAGAATTTAACGGGCTGCTAAATTCTGCATGATTCGGCTCACCTGGCTCCCCAGTGAAACCCACGTTAGTGCCTGTGGTACTAACTGATGTACGCTTTAAGAATATCCGGTCTGCAAAGTTATCATTAGAAACCATCAATGTTTGCTCCGTAATTAATAAATTCTCAGTTGTTATATAATGCACACCTGGGTAGTATCTGAGGCTGTATCTCAAAACTGGTGTGATTTTCAGCCTTTAATAATTAATCAAGTTAAAATTGCACTTTTTCGGAAAAAAAACAATTTTTGTAATAGTTATTAATAAAATCTGTGGGTATAAAAAGCATCATTAAAAATGCGCCTGAGTTCACTCAGACGCACCAAATAAGGTTAACTTTTGAATGTATCATGACAGCGCTATCAAAGACGCTATCTAAGCATTTTTTTACCTTTGTTAAAGTTTTATTTAAATTTTACCGAATCTTCATTATACCTTTCCGGTTTTTCATGGGTACTTAGTTTTGAATTAGGAAACGGCAAAGTCAGTTATTTTACGGCGTTCTAAGGTTTTAAAGGCAAGGACAATTTGTTGAGGTGAAATGCCTAGTTTTACCAGTTCGTTGGCGACTCCTTCTTCTGTGCCGTCTTGTTGAAGCCAAATTTTTTCGTTAATGATATCAATGTGAATCAAACTGCCGTAAATTCTTTGATTTTTGTGCCAACCTATTTCCATGAGGAGATAGTGATCTTTATTTTCGTCAATGATTAATTGAAGATCGCTTTCGGGGTCATTTCCTAAAAATTCAACGTAGTCTTGTAAGACTTTGATAATGGCTTGTTTTAGATTAGTTTTGTTTAAGGTATCCATGTAATAAGCTCCTCTTGATTGACGTCAAAGGTAAAAAGGCGAATGATTTTATCTTCGATTAAAACTTGTCCTGCTTCTTCTTCAAACACTGATGATCTCACATCTTCTGGAACAGCTAAATAGAGTTTTCTTTCGGGTTCGTAGCGTACCAGTAGGTGTTCATACAAAACAAATTGACCCACTGCTTCCTCTAAATCTTTCATTTCTGATGCACTGCGGAAACTTTTGATTTCAACAGCAATTTTCTGGACACCTTTTTCCGCCGCAATGAGTCGTTCTGCCCCTAAGTCAATATATAAATTCTTTTTTCTAGTGAGTTTTAAACGATAGGGATCGTGGGTGATTGTCCAACCGTCTTTTTGAAGGGCATTGCGTACACTATCATGATAGTAGTCACGAACTGGCATGGTTATTAATTTAATAATTAATTAATTTTTTGATCTTAATTGACTCTGACCATTACCGTTATGATTCGGGTATTCTTAAGTTAGCAAAAAGTGATTATCCAAGGGTCAACAAGATTATTCATAGATGCTATGATGAATATCAAGCTTATTTTCAGAAGTGCTCCTATTTACTAAACCATTAGCACCAGGGCTGAGGGTATTTAACCTGACTTGATATTATTCATGATGTCGCTTTTTCCCCCAAAGTACACCTGATATTATATCTTTATTTATCGTGTTACGGCGGTTTGCATAACTATCAGGTACACAGGATTGTTTTCCCTCTTCCTTCTTCCCTCTTTCCTGCTCCCTGCTCCCTGCTCCCTGCTCCCTGCTCCCTAAAAACCTAGGAACTTTGTCCCTAACTGAATTGCAAACCGCTGTAAATTTTACATCTCAAATACAAACGCTAAATCAAATTTTTACCGAATCTTCATTTTACCTTTCCGGTGTTTCATGAATGGGCAAGTAAATAGGTGATGCTTGCCAAGCTGGCACCAGCCATGAGGAGATTTTTTAAATAGCTTAAATAGGGTTTTGAGTAACTGCTACTGAGTAATAATAAGAAATAGATATCTAGGTATACACGAGAATAATCCAAATAATACCCTAAGATAGTCATGCTAGTCATAGAAAATAACACAGCATAAATAATTGCACTGATTAGGATAACTTTGTTTTCCCGCAGGGACTGACTGGCTAGCAGTATAGTAACTACAAAAGCTGCTATTAATAAGGCAAATGAATAAGCTTCAAACAGGTTTTTTCCCCCTAGTCCCCCTGTGAGACTATTAATCAGCTTTTGACCTATGCCAAATAGGGGGTAGCCAAAATTTTCACTACCTTCTAGATTCTCTTGAGCCTCTAGATGATAGAAAACATAGATAGCCCACCCAGCTACTGGTATCCAAGCCCATAATAGATGTTGCAGCTGCCGACCTTTGCGCTCCCATATACTGGTTAATAAAATTGCCAACCACATTAATAGCATTGTCTCCCTTGTCAGACAAGCAGCTGCTATGGCTATTGCTGTGTAAATCGGTTTTTCATTGCGATAAAAATAGATAGCTGTTACCAGCAGCAAGCTACTAATTAAATCAGCTGTTGAAAGGGATAAAACCATCCAAACTCCTGGTATAGACAGAACCAGGAGTGAGTGCCAAGTTCTACCACTATATCGTTTGAAATATAAACTACTCACAAATACTATGAGAATAATAGCTAGACAGTTAATCCCAACCATTGCGTAGGGAATTAGCTGGGGATTCCCAAAACCTAATAGATAACCTAGCAGTGGATACAGAATTCTTCTGTAGCGATATTGCGGAGGAGTAATGGCTTCTATTGTTCCTGAGTTTTCTAACCATGGATCGAGGGCAATACTCAGAAACTGTTGACCATCATATCCCTGCTCTCCCTGATAAATCAATACTTGATCACTATTGAGATAAGGAGAAATAGGGAATAGTGATCCAATTCTGAAAAAGCCAGTAATATTCCCTTCAAATTTTACAAAATAAAATAAACTTACTATAACTAATACTAAAACAGCAGCCAATATTGTGTACCTAATCTCAATCGGCTGCCGATTCCATAATTGTTTCATGACCTACACTTGTTTTATGAGCTAACCCGCTCTTCCCTATCATCCTGTAAGCATTCAGCCGTCAGCTATCAGTTATCAGCTTATGTGCTACGCACACGCTACGCGAACAGCTAATGCGCTACGCGCACGCTACTTGAGATGCTAAAGGTCTGTGGCCACGCTAAGCGAACAGTTTATGCCCATAGCTTAGGCTACTAATGGTGCTTTTGAATAAAATAAGCTGTTCGCGCAGCGTGAGCGAAAAGCTCACGGCTGACGGCTGATAGCTGAATGCTTACAATTAGCAATTATTAAAAATGCGCCTGGTTAATTCCAGACGCGGGTAATCTTGGCAACTGACGATAAATGAAATGAAATAAAATGAAATTAACCGAGTGCTTCAGCACCACCCACAACTTCCAGAATTTCCTGGGTAATAGCGGCTTGCCGTGCCTTGTTGTAGGTTAGGGTTAGTTTACCAGTCAGTTCCGATGCATTATCACTAGCATTACTCATTGCTGTCATCCGACAAGCCAGTTCACTAGCTGCTGACTCTTGTAATGCCCGTAGTAACTGGTTGTTTAGATATAAAGGCAACAGGGCATCCAGGATTTGGACGGGGTCTTGTTCAAAGATCATGTCACGGGGGAAAGTCTCGGTAGTTGTCCTTGTGACTAACTCCCGCTCTACCTTGAACTCACCACCTTTAGTTGTTAATCTGAAGATTTCATCATCCTGTGATTCTAGTCCCTTAGCTGTTAGGGGTAGCAGAGTTTGAACCGCAGGTCTAGAACTAATCAATGAGACGAATTTGGTGTATATCAACTCCACCCGGTCTACGGTTTCAGACAGAAACAGGGAGAGGAGTTGGTCAGCAATCATAGATGCTTCTGATGCGGTGGGAATCTGTTCTAAACCGGTGTACTTGGCATCAATTGGCTGGTCGCGGCGCTCGAAGTACTGAATAGCTTTTCGTCCAACTAGCACATATTTGTAGCCAACCCCTTTCTCCTGTAGTTCCTTTGCACGGTTTTCGGCACGCTTGATCACGTTAGTATTGTAACCGCCACATAGTCCTCTATCCCCTGAAACCACGAGCAAGCCTACATTCTTGATTTCCCGTTCTTTTAGTAGGGGGAGATTGGCATCTTCAAACTGCATCCGGTTTTGCAAACCGTAGAGAACTTGTGTTAAGCGGTCAGCAAAGGGACGGGTGGCAGTTACCTGTTGTTGAGCACGACGTACCTTAGCCGCAGCCACAAGGCGCATCGCTTCGGTGATTTTCCGGGTATTTTTGACTGACTTAATGCGATCGCGAATATCTTTTAGATTAGGCATAATCTGTTCAAGGATGAAGGATGAAGGGTTAAATTTGTCTCGGGTTGAAGGTTGTTTGTCAGAATGCAGAATGCGCGAATGTAGAATTAAGAATTAAGAATTAAGAATTAAGAATTCTACATTCTGCATTCTAAATTCTTAATTCAAAAAGGTTGTTCGCCAAAGGCGTTCGGTGAAGGGTAGGTTGAAGGTTTAAGGTTTAAGGTTGACTGTTTTTTATAGAACCTGCAACCTACTAACCTGCAACCTACTAACCTGCAACCTGCAACCTACTAACCTGCAACCTACTAACCTGCAACCTGCAACCGAAACTAACCTGCAACCTGCAACGGAAACTAACCTGCAACCGAAACTAATCTTTAACCTGTTAAGCGGAGACTAGGAAGGTCTGTTTGTATTCTGCGATCGCTTCCTTTAGAATGCTTTCGGCTTCATCAGTGAGCTTCTTCTCCTTTTTGATGATCTCAACGTACTCTGGCTTGCTGGTTTTCAAGTACTCCCGCAGTCCCTGAGTAAAAGTTGTCACCTTATCAGTAGGCACATCATCTAGATAGCCATTGAGTCCAGCGTAAACGATTGCCACTTGCTCAAACACAGCTAGGGGGGAATTCTGAGGTTGCTTCAACACTTCCCGTAAACGCTGACCCCGAGCCAACTGAGCTTGGGTAGCGGCATCCAAGTCGGAGGCAAACTGAGCAAAAGCTTGCAAGTCGTCAAACTGGGCTAGTTCTAGCTTCAACTTACCAGCCACTTTCTTCATGGCCTTGGTTTGGGCCGCAGAACCTACCCGTGACACTGAGATACCAGGGTTAATCGCTGGTCTGACACCAGAGTTAAATAGGTCAGAGGAGAGGAAGATTTGACCATCAGTAATAGAAATTACATTAGTCGGGATGTAAGCTGATACGTCACCAGCCTGAGTTTCAATAATAGGCAGTGCGGTCATACTACCACCACCTAGTTCATCATTCAGTTTTGCTGCCCGTTCCAACAACCGGGAGTGGACGTAGAACACATCTCCTGGATAAGCTTCCCGTCCTGGTGGACGGCGCAGCAGTAGGGACATCTGGCGATAGGCTTGAGCTTGCTTAGACAAGTCATCATAAATCACTAGGGTTGCCTTACCGTTGTACATAAAGTACTCGGCAATCGAGGCACCAGTGTAGGGAGCCAAGAACTGTAGAGTAGCTGGGTCATTGGCGTTCGCTGCCACGATCACAGTGTAGTCTAATGCTCCTTTTTCCTGGAGGGTATTCACCACTTGGGCTACCGTAGATGCCTTCTGACCAATAGCAACATAGACACAAATTACATCTTCCTGTTTCTGGTTGATGATTGTGTCTACAGCAATAGCAGTTTTCCCGGTTTGTCGGTCACCGATAATCAACTCCCGCTGACCGCGTCCAACGGGAATCATAGCGTCAATAGCGGTGATTCCCGTTTGCATGGGTTCACAAACTGAACGCCGCGCAATAATCCCTGGAGCCATGGATTCCACCAGACGGGATTCAGTGCTTTGAATGTCCCCCTTACCATCAATGGGACGACCCAAGCCATCAACTACCCGACCAATCAGTGCCTCTCCGACGGGTACCTGAGCAATTTTACCAGTAGCAGTAACCGAGCTACCTTCCTGGATATTTAAACCATCCCCCATCAGCACTGCACCCACATTGTCCTGTTCTAAGTTCTGGGCAATGCCAACGGTGCCATCTTCAAACTCCAGCAGTTCCCCAGCCATGCACTTTTCCAAGCCATAAATCCGGGCAATACCATCACCAACTTGCAAAACCGTTCCAACGTTGGAAACGGCAAAACCTTGGTTATATCCTTGAATTTGCTGCCGAATAATGCTGCTAATTTCGTCTGGTCTAATGCTAATCATGATGTGTTTTTATCGTTAACTAACTAATTGTTTACTGTTAACTATTAACTGTTTACTGTTGACTGTTGACTGTTCAAGGTTATGTCCCAAGGGGTTAATCTTTAACCAACTAACCTACCCTAAAAGGTAAGCCTCAGAGAACCAACTAACTTACCCTACACCGACTACGGGGCGAACAACCAACGTGACGTACTTCAACTGGTCAGAGCCATACCGATGCGACGGAGTTGTCCTTTTAGACTGGCATCAAATATCTCAGACCCGACTTTAATGATCACACCACCAATTACATCCGGGTCAATTTTTGTATCCAGTTCTACCTGATTGGCTCCCGTGAGGGACTTAACTTTCTCACGAACTGATTCTTGCTGAGCTTCAGAAAGTTCTATTGCTGAACTCACCTCAGCCAAAACAGTTTGATCTAACTCTCTGAGAAGTTCTTGGTACTTCAGGCAAATGCCTTCCAAAAACGCAATGCGCCCACGGTCTACTAGAATCCTCAAAAAATTCATGGTGTAGGGGTGAAGTTGGTCCCCAGCAATTTGTTGCAAGACCCCGATTTTATCCTCAGCTCTGACCACAGGAGAGCCTAAAAACTCCTGCAATTGTGGCGATTCTTTCAAAAGACTCAGCAGAGTATCTACATCCTCACTCAGTTTGCCTTTGAGTTCGTTATCGGACTTAGCCAAATCGAGCAACGCTTCTGCATAAGGTTCGAGTACTTGGCCACTCAAAAAACCACCTTTCATGAGCCACCTCCCAACAGAGCGATGTTGCGGTCAATTAATTGTTGTTGAGCGGAGTTATCTAATGTCTCTCTTAGTTGGGAATCAACCTTAGCCATTGCCATAGTAGCAACTCGCTGGCGTAGTTCGGCCATGGCTCGTTCCCTCTCCGAGTTCAAATCCTGAACTGCTGATTCTTTCATCCGTTCAATCTCTTGAGCCGAAGCGGCCAAAATTGCCTCTTTAGCTGCTTTAGCATTAACTTCTGCTGCAGCACGAATGTTTTCTGCCTCGACTTGGGCTTGAGCTAACTTCTGCTGTTGATCTGCTAAGGCTTCGGCTCCTTGTCTTTGACGAGCTTCTACTTCTTTAATCGCCTGTTCAATTTTTGAGCGTCGCTCACTCAAAATGTTTCCCACTAATTTGCTTCCGAAGTAGTAGAGTACTCCCAACAAAATACTCAGGTTGATTAGGTTGGTTTCAAGAATATTAAAGTTTAATCCAAAACCACCTTCTCCATGAGCTTCTGTTGCCAATAATACTAAATTCCCCATCATATCCGTTTACAATTGTTTTGAACGCATAATCTTGCTAAGCTATGACCTGTCCACCTACTCTCAAGATAATTATCTCAAGACAATTATTTCAAGACAATTATCTCAAGACAATTATCTCAAGATAATTAATAGTTTGAAATAGTTTGACAGTACTCCCACATCGCCAATCTCTTAGGAGTTTTAGTAAATATATGGGTCAGGCGGTCAAGACGCCACCATTTATCTTACTAACGCTGGCCCTAACAATTTTTCTAATATTTGGCGAGATAGATCATCCACCTGTTGTTCGAGGGAAGCCATTGCTTGCTGTTTCTGTTGATCAATTTCTTCTTGAGCTTTTGCTCGTTCAGCCTGAGCTTCTTGTTGGGCTTCAGCGATCGCTTGAGCTGCCATTTTTCTGGCATCTTCTTGAGCAGAAGCGATCACAGCTTGAGACTGCTTCCGGGCTTGACCCAACTGTTCTTCATACTCTTTAGCCATTTCTTCGGCTTTAGACAAGCGTTTTTTGGCATCAGATTCCTGATTCCGGATGTATTCGTCACGCTCATCCAGCGTTTTTGTCAGTGGCTTATAGAATATGGTATTTAATACAACTGTCAAAACCAGAAACTGCAATGCCATCAGAGGCAGAGTAGCATCAAAATCAAACATTTTTTACAAATCCCAAATCGGAATAAAACCGAACAATTCACCTTATCAGACCTACCATGTAGAGACGTTGCCTGCAACGTCTCTACATAAAGTATCAGGTTCTAAGAAAATGGGTTAGCAAACAGCAGTACCAGAGAAATTACCAGACCATAGATAGTCAGGGATTCCATGAATGCCAAGGTTAACAGGAGAGTACCGCGAATTTTTCCTTCAGCTTCCGGCTGACGAGCAATACCTTCTACAGCTTGACCAGCAGCATTTCCTTGACCGATACCAGGGCCGATAGCAGCTAAACCGACAGCGAGAGCAGCAGCGACAACTGAAGCAGCAGCAATGATTGGATCCATGATGATTTTTCTTATCCGTGAGTAAAGAACAAAATAGAGAGCTACTAGTCAGAAGGATTCTCCGAAGGAGTGATCAATTCCAACTATTCCTAATTTAAGGCTACCGTGCCATTCCCATCATAAGGTTATCCCTTAATGTTCTTCGCCTTCGACTTCTATTGCCTCGTGAATGTAGGCAGCTGCCAAGGTAGCGAAGACCAGGGCTTGAATTGCACTGGTAAATAGACCTAGCGCCATAATTGGCAACGGGATAAACAGAGGCACTAGCAGCACCAACACGGCTACTACCAGTTCATCTGCCAGAATATTGCCAAATAAACGGAAGCTTAGGGAGAGGGGTTTGGTGAAGTCTTCTAAAATCTTGATCGGCAAGAGGATTGGTATTGGCTGAATATAGCCAGCGAAGTAACCTAAACCCTTCTTGCTCAAACCAGCGTAAAAATACGCCAAGGATGTTAGTAAGGCTAAGGCAACGGTGGTATTGATGTCATTGGTAGGAGCCGCCAGCTCACCGGATGGGAGCTCGATAATACTCCAAGGAATGAGGGCTCCTGACCAGTTTGACACGAAGATAAACAAAAACAGTGTACCGATAAAAGGTACCCAAGGGCGATATTCTTTTTCCCCCAGCTGGTTTTTCGCTAAATCCCTCAAAAATTCTAGGGCGTACTCCATCAAATTTTGGATACCGCCAGGAACCATTTGGACATTTCGAGTTGCCGCAAGGGAAGCTACTACCAGAATAGCAATCACTACCCAGGAGGTGAGAAAAACCTGACCGTGTAATGTTAAATTGCCAATCCGCCAATAAAAGTGTTCACCAACTTCTAAGGAAGCAAGGGGTAAAGAATTCAGAACGTTTAAAGCATTTATCATTTCCATTCTGGAGATTTACCCAGATTTCTGTCAAGGGTGAAACGTCTGTTTATCCTACCAATAAATCCGACTTAAATAAATCTTACTTAGAGGTAGGATTTACTAGGCTTTGCAGGATATAGACGATAATTGCGGCTTTGTACGTCAGAAACCCTAAAAATATAGGAAGTATTTGTAATTTTTGCCATTGACTGGCTACTACAATTATCCCAATAAAAACCGCAAACCGAGCCGTGCTCGGACGCCTATTTTGTTGGCTTAGCCGCTCTACGTCTTTAGCCAACATTCTCAAGTAAACCATACCAGTACACGCCCCGATCAAATAATTCAAGGCAATGTTGAGGGAGTAAACCACCCACACACAGATGAAAATAATCCCTGTCGCGACTAGGGTGACCAACAACAGAGTTTGTTTGAGTTGGTAATACTCCTCCATTGACGAACTCGTTGAAGGGGACAAGTAACTTGTTTGCGTGTTTTCCTCCATGGTCAATGGTTTCTCAAGAGGGTCATCTGACAAGTTCACCGGTAGCAGCAAATGCTAGTCCAGTCATCTGGCTTGTTTTCACAAACCAGAGGTAATCATATCATGGGAAAGGTCACAATACTTAACAAATCTGGTATAAAAATAACTAATCCCTCCGAAGTGCGGTATAAGTAAGGGTTTCGGCTGACAGGGTGATGGATAAATGCGGCAACGGATGGGTGCATGTAACGGATAGGTAGTGACTACACAAACTAAGCTTGCAGACTTAGGCTGACCACACCAATGATTTTCTCTGAGTCCTTGAGGTGCGGACGAAAGTTTGTATAGCTCCATCCTTGAGGGGGCAGGGGACTAGTGCTAGAGGTGATTGACTGACTTTACTCCTAAAATCAACGGTTTTACTTAGGTAGCGGTGGAGCGGTAGCTAAACCGAACAAAACCATTGCCAATGTTGGGTTTCACTATGTTCGACCCAACGGACAAACCAAAATTTGTCACTCAACAGGGAAAGTCTATATATTGTATTGGGATCTTGATGCGTTCGCGTAGCGTGGCCTACGGCCAATCGCGTAGCGGCTCGTACCGAGCATCGCGTTTGAGGGAAGGATATCTCATTTGGCGTACTTCTTAAGAAGTATCTCGCAACTAGCGAGAGGCAACAAAGGTACGACCCAACAAAAATATTGGTTAAATATTACTGAATTGAATTCAATAAATACCGACATGGTCAGCAAAGCACTAGTATAGATGCCAATTTGTCGCTTCATGGCACTCAGAAATACTAGACTCATTACCAACACCATTGGCAACTTAGCTTTGATACCAATGAAATCAGGATTTGATAATGTAATTAACCCATCTAAGGAAGGAGCATTAACATGTCCGTCTGGATTTCTAGTGGCTGAAAATAGAATCGATTTAAAGAATCCTTCTGCATTCCATAAGATAAATGGTAGTGACGTTATCCCAGGGATAACAATTATTAACAACAAAGCGATGAAGGTATCCTTTACAGGATTATCCTCTGATGATTGCCAAGCCCAAATCAGATAAAGTGGTAGTAAAAAGATAGCAATTTGTTTAATCGCTAAAGACAAGCTAAACATCAAGAAAGCTGTAGACTTGTGTTTTGGCAGTAACATCAGGGAAAGAATCAGAAAAAATATAGCTAGGAAATCTAAGTTAGCGTCGATACTCACATAAAGCGTCCATCGGTTCAGTAACCAGAATAAAGCAGCAAACCAGCCAAAAATAAATAGTTTATGGTTATACAAATGATAAAAAATTAAACCAGCAATACCGATATTAACCATTAAAAATATCGGTCGCCATAGGGAAATCCAGTCTGAGTAGTCTTGGAACCCCAATAATTGAGTTAATGCTGAAAGCCAATAAAAAAGGGGGAAATAGGTAGCATACTTCTGATTCTCTCTCATATTTCCCGATAAGACTCTAGCGTAGGGATTTTCCCCCGATAAAATTCGCTTCCCTTCTACCCAGCTATAGTAAATATCATGTCCTTCAGTGTTATAGTTCCAAACTTGCAAAAGTTTGACATTAATGACAACACCGACAACAGCGATTAAAATTAGACAGATAATTACTAAACTCTTTCTTTGACTCATTATCATCTTCCTTCTTGGTTATTCGTTAATTAACCATTAACGAATAACCTTCAATGATAAGTATTCAATCGAACTTGAGCTCACGGTTTACTTTTTCAGGACGCCCCATCCCAGCTGTGATGGCATAACTTTGAGCCAACAACTGTAACCAAAGCCGTGGATAACGCTTTTCAAGCCAGGGCTGTAACCGTCGAACTAGACTGGGAAACCAACCTTTGAGCAACCCGCTGACAAAGGCATTGCTAGTAAAACTTAAGTAACTGCCTACCCAAAGCAAGAAATCCTTAGCACCAGCCATTTCCAAAATCCAGGGGATGAGGGCAGGGTTTCGCCTAGCTGCTTTGAGTGCGAGTCGATTAAAGGTTAACCAACTGAAACGGTCTTTAATAAACGTATCTGGTACCTCCGGTGGTTCATCTGCCAACAATCCAAAGAAGGTATTGAGCATGGCGTTAATCCGCTGGGGTGGTAGATGACGACCTGTTGGTACCATCATCCCTTGGGAAAACAGCCAGGTAACAGCAATATTACTTTGATAGGCGCGAATTTGATTTAAATCCTTAACACTCAAAAGATTGTGCCGCAAGGCAGTGTCCAAGAGATCGGTTAAGCGATAGAGGTTACGCACTAAGGAACCGAAGCCAGTGAACACCAAGGGGGACTGAAGGGAAGCAGCATCACCAATGGCAAGCAGTCGGTCAAAGGCCACAATGCGATCGCGACTTCCCACCGTAAAATGTCCGGGAATATACCCAAAGGTTGGTTTCTTCCACACCAACTTTTCTATATCACATCGGCGGTATTCCGGTAAGATAGTAAAGAAATCTTCATACATTTCTAATAAAGAGCCGGGATTCTCAGGATGTATCTGATGGTAATGGAACAAATAAATTGTCAATTCCTCACCTGCACCAGGGAACAACTCCCAAATCAGCTGACGTCCCCGGGAAATATCCCCATGACTATTGAGAACATCACCATAATCGGGATCCCACACCTGAGGCTCAAAGCCCTCAATCACAGCCCCCACCGTGGGACAGACACTATTAAACGCCCTACCCCCATTGAGCTGCCAAGCAATTGGTGAAGCCGTTCCCATGGCATCCACCAACAGACGACCACTCACTTGTCGGTGAGATTTAGTTGGTAAGTGTTGCAAGTCCACCACAACTTCCTCTGGGGTGATAGTTGCTTGGATAAACTCTGTCTCATCCCAGATTTCTCCCCCAGCACTCTTTAGCTTTTTCCCACACAGTTGCAAAAATTTGGCAGAATCAATGGCGATATTGAGCACCCTTGGCGTGTGCAATATCGCTGCTTTCAAGTGGGGTGGGTTGTTGCTATCAAAGAACTTATTAAATCCATCAACGTATTCCCTAGCAATAATCCCTTCAAACTCAGTTGGGGTAAATAAACCCAAATCAATCAAGCTTTGAAACTCATCCCGTGAAATATTCCATTCCCGGTTCATCCGCCCAAAGGTTAACCGCTCAATCAGCAATACCCGATAACCCCGCTGCGCCATTGTTGCAGCATGGATCACTCCCAAGGCACCACCGATGTAGATTACGTCGTACTTAGAGGTTGAAGGTTGACGGTTAGTCGGTTGAAGGTTAGATGGTTGTTCGCGTAGCGTGGCCTTTTGGCCAAGGTTGTTTTGGGAACCTTCAACCTGCAACTGGCCAACCTTCAACTGTTGGGAACCTTCAACCTGCAACTGGCCAACCTTTAACTGTTGGGAACTTTCAACCTTCAACTCCTTAAACAGGACCTGCTTGGGCTGCTGGGGGTTACGAACCCCCTCACGCCAGCGCTTTTCCCACCAATAAACTCGATTAAGGTCATATTCTCCTCTAGGCATTTTCCGGAAAAAGTGCACAGTCTGAGGATAATAGGGTGCTAATGCTTCAAAGATAGATTGCTCAGATAACTCTACATCCGGTGGTTCTGGATAGTGGTACGGGAATTGATCCCGAAGACTCTGGGTCAGCTGTCTTAGAATTAGCGTTTCGCCGCTCAGGGGCTTTTCGGACCAACGAAAGGCTTTGAGGTAGGTGGTTCGCTGCACAGACCACACAAAAATCGAGATTTCTGGAATCAAAGAAACTACAACTGTAGTCTTGTGATTAGAATTCTCATCAGGAGTAGTCTCCCATTGCAGACGGATACCATCTGGCGTGATTATCTTATCCCCAAGCTTAGGCTGCCATTCCTGTTGCAACCATTGGCACACAGTCTTGGTGTCTGGTGTAGGGATTTCTACGTACAGAATCTCTTTCATAGGGGTTATGTGATCACAAATTTCATTAAGAGGAGAGACGGAGGTAATCAGTGATGAAAATACGCTAAGCTTCCAAGTATCGACTTGTTTAATATTCGTAAAAATACTTTACATTGATTTCAGTTTAGTTATAGTCAAGGGTGCCCTTGTTTGTTAGGTATGAATTATCCCATTCCAGCTAGTCCACAAGAAATAGTCGCCCTACGTCAACAACCAGTTGATGAAGAACTGGTGGTAATGGCGATTGCTGGTGTCATTCAAATTGCCCGTCAAGAGGGACAGTCCCTTGACGATTTAACTGCCGAAGTCTTAGCAGAAGACGATTGGCTTGATCACTCACAAAGAGTATTACTCAATGACCTGCTTGTCGAAGCCTGGGAGAGTCTGCCTGAATTGGAATGGCAGGCGTCTTAAGCGACGCCCGAGCTGCTTAGGCTAATTGCGACGACTCAAGCCATAATGCATCTACCTTTTTCATCATTGATTGATTGATTGGCATTAGACCTGCCAGACTTAGTAGTTTTCTGATCCTGTTTGCCTCAATTGTTGTTTATGCAAGCCTTTTGCCTGAGAACTCCGGCGAAGTCTATTGATTGGCAAATTTCCCCCAGTTAGAACACTACTCCTGAGTCAAACTAAATCTTTAACAGAACCAATCAATTCCTATTCCCCTTGCCTAGTAGCTCGATCACGCTCTCGTAGCTGCAAGAGAATTTGGGCATGAAATTCCTTGGTGATGGGATAGAAGTAAGCGAGTGCTATACCACCAATCAAGAATAGGGTTGGCAATGGTCCAATAGCGATACGGATGGCTAGCAGTGCGGAATCCGGTTGGGTGGGGACTGGTTGCCCAGCAGTAGATGAGATGAATCCTGACCACTCTAGGACAATACCGACTAAAAACAGTCCTAGGGCTAAACCAAGTTTTTGCAGCAAAACCATGAAGCCATAAAATATCCCTTCCCGACGCTGACCTGTGGTCAATTCATCGAGTTCAATCACATCGGGCACCATCGACCAGGGGATGAGATAAGCCACAGAAACGCCAAAACCAGCCATAACAGCTAAACAGTACATTAAGGCAACTTGACCAGGTTGTAGCAAAAATAGACCAACTTGAGCGATAACCCAGATACTAGTGCCCATAAAGTAAGCGGTTTTTTTGCCCAATCGCTCACTGACCATCTTCCAGAAAAACAGCATTAATAACGCAGTACCTTGAACCGCAAGGGCGACTAAGGGAAAGGTAGACTCGGGCAATCCCATCCAATTGACTACGAAGTAAAGCAGGATAGAACCGATTAACTGGACACCTAACCAGGAACACAGGTAAATACCAATCACATATAGAAAAGGCTGGTTACTGAATACAATCCGCAGTTGCTCAAAAAAAGATAAGGAGGCTGAAGTGTCAGCTTCAGAGCGCTCTGTGAAAGCAGAGCTATCTTTCAGGTGGGGTTCTGGGGTAGAAAATATCAGAGTTATACCAAAGACGGTAATTAGTAAACCAAGAAGACTGAGAAAGATACCAGTGATATCAGGGTTGCTAGTGGCACCCAATAATTGGGCAGTCACTGGGATAATCCGGGCAATGCCATAGAAAAATGATAGGGGTCCAATTAGGGTGAGCAGAGTTCCTACAGTCTTTTTCTGCTGAGTTCCCAATATAGGCTGTGCACCTCGTTCTTGGATGCGCAGCACACACCACAATATCGGCACCACCGCCAGCAAGGTGGTAACTAACCCTAGCACTAGATATTGCTTACCACTATCACCGGCATAGGCACTAAAAATTAATCCCCCTAGAATTAAGGTTAGGATGCTGCCACCGATGGAAAAGGTAAAGCGAAAGCTGTTGAGGCTAGTGCGTTCGTTGTAGTCTTGGGTGAGTTCTGGGGTTAGGGCGGTGTAGGGTAGGTTAACTGCAGTGTAGGCAATGTTGAAGAGAATAGCAATCAGAAGATAGTAGCTAAACAGTAACCAGTTATTAATGGTATTGTTATTGCTGAAGTGCGGGACAATCCACTGTAAGAAAAACAGAACACCAAAGGGAATTGCCCCAAACAGCATCCAGGGAATGCGACGCCCCCAACTAGAACGAGTGCGATCGCTCATAATCCCAACCATGGGATCATTGATGGCATCGGAAACTTTGCCAATCATCAGAATGCTCCCTGCCAAACCCGCTGGTAAACCAGCCACATTGGTTAAAAATGGCAGGAGGTAAAAGACTAAGAGATTGGCGGTCATGGCTGGACCCATATCTCCAGCACCATAAGCTAGTTTGGTGGTAAAGTTAAGCTTTTCGAGTCCACCGGAGACTTGGGGACGATTACTGGCATCAGAACTAGAAACATCACTCATAACCGATAAGATAATTTAGCTAGCGAATGTAGTGATAGGGATTTTTTTAGCAAAACGAATCACTCATAAGCCATTTCTAACATTAGACTTCTTGTAGAAGTAGGGAAATTCGGAACTTGGGTTTATTCGGAACAACGGCCAGATTCGGTCGAATAGTTTTCGACTTTTGTTTCAGGTCAATTCCCTGAGCAATACCTAACCAATATCAATGGCACGAACTATGTCAGAACTTTACGTCTCCTGGTCAGAGTACTATGAAAAAATCGAACGGCTCGCTGTCAAACTCTATCAAGCCGATTGGGATTTCAACCAGATTGTCTGTATTGCTAAGGGCGGATTACGGGTTGGTGATCTGCTCTGCCGCATTTACAATCAGCCCTTAGGGATTCTGTCTGCTGCTTCCTATACTGGACCAGACAATCGTATCCGAGGACCGATAACGTTTTCGAGCCACCTGGCCATGACGACGGCAAAATTAGGTAATCGGATCCTATTGGTAGATGATTTAGTGGATTCTGGTATTAGTCTACGAGAGGGGATTAAATGGCTTTATAGTCATTATGGTACAGAAATTGAGGAGATTCGTACTGCTGTGATCTGGTATAAAGCCTGTTCTGGGATTGCTCCTGATTACTATGTGGATTATTTGCCAGATAATCCTTGGATTCATCAGCCTTTTGAACCTTATGAGTCCATGAGTCCAGCTGATTTGGCTCAAACCTATTTAGTTACAGAAGTGTGATCCGATCACGGCAGAGTGAGCAGAGGCAGCACAGGGGACACAGAAATAGCACAGAAATAATAGTTGAAAGCAACCTAGACTGAACAGAAGTGATATAATATCGAGACTCGACTACCTTGCTCTACTCAAGCTGCCAGAATTTGAGATTGTCCCAGTAAATGCGATCGCTTTCTGGGGGGAAAGACTGGATAGTTTGGAAATTCTGATCCTAGAGGCAAGTGAGTAAGATTTCGCAATTCCGATGCAACCCAAGGGGCAATACCATGGGAAATTGTGATTGCGGACCTGTGATTAACTTAGCTATTACTTTTAGCCCTCAAAATGTCCTCAAAATGTCATTTTAGGGCTATACAAAGGTAGACGCTTAATTTGGCTGGCCTTAGGCTAGGGTAGCCATAAAAATTTACAGCTTCTCACTAAATCCTGCCGAATTGGCATCATACTATTGGTTAGGCTATCACTGGATATAGAGGTGACAAGCCATAATCTGATCTACTCAATACCTAGAACTAAATACCTAGAACAAATGGAAATGTCAACAGTAGAACAAACAGAACAAACGGAAATGTCAACAAACCCTGAAGCAGAAAAGAAGAAAGAAAATAAGAAAGGGTTACGAGGTACCCCAGCCCAAGCTACAACTCGTCTGCTACTACACTTGTGGGATCTAGGGGGATCAAAGCAGGAGGTGAAAAGAAAAGACTTAAGTGATACAGTAAAACTGAATAATGAGAGGTCTGGTGATTATACTGACATCTTTAAAACATTGGAAACAGATGGGACGATCAAGAAAACAAAAAAAGCCCGAATCGAGTATGTGTTTTTGACAGAGCAAGGCTTGCAAGTGCTAGATGCTGGCATCAAAAGCGCTGATTTTGAGTTTGACGGTAGTCTGGTCAGAGCTAAGGATGTCAAGGCTGTTCTAAATTGGATTCGAGAGAGAAGCTCAGTGGCTAAAGTGGTTGACCCAGGGGCTGATGCTGCGAAAACTGGGGAAAATGCGATCGCTTCTTATGAAACCTTTGAGTCGGTGGTCTTGGAGGTCTACGACAAGCTAAATCAGGACTATAACCTTGATGATCTCGTACCGATTTATCGGATTAGACGGGAAATTGGGGATAGTGTCAGTCGTTCCCAGTTCAATGAGTGGTTGTTGGAGATGCAGGCTAAGGATATTTTGCAACTCCAAGGCGGTAGCTTACCCGATAGCGATCCATCCCAAATTGAAGATTCCATCACAACAGAACTGAGTGGATTACGCTGCTATGCTAAGCGGCTATAATCCTAGGCTGGCCTGGTTATTGTAATAAATATCTGTTGACTGTTTGTAGCGTTTCCTCACACCAAAATGAATAACAGTTGCTCATGACTAACAGTTCATCTCCCCTTGAAGAACTCCACAATGCCATCAAAAAAGAAAACCCTTTTAACAAAGAGCCAGTTGTCAAGAAGCAAAATGTATGGAAAAAAGAATTACCTCACGTTACTTCTATCAATGCTCATGCCTCCGACGCTGTTTTTAAGGCAATTGAAGAAGTTCGTAGCGGGGAGCGTCAGGTTATTGGCATTACCATCAAGGCTAACAAAGGGTTAGGCAAAACTCATTTGCTCAGTAGGGTTCGCCATCAACTTCAAGCTGATGGCAGTGCTTGGTTTGTCTACATGACCGATTACAATGACCTTAATCGGATCAAGCCAGAATTTTTGAAAACCCTGGCATTAAGTCTTAAGGAGGTGGGTAGCCAGGGGGTGACTCAGTGGCAAGAGTTAGGAACTGCTTTAGCCAATGAGGCGATGAAAAGAAGTTACACATCTCAGCAGTTAGTCAATGTATTTCCCAATGCCTTGGCTAAGAATCCCAAGCTAATTGAACAACTGACTGATAAAGTTCTTGAAATCAAGAGCGACATCGATAATCCCTATCTGATCAAAGGGATTTTCTGGACATTATCAAAGCAGCATGCTCTTTATGCTATTAACTGGCTTTCTGGGAAAAGTTTATCCCAGAAAAAAGCTGACGAAATGGAGTTACCCAACGATTCGGAAGATGACAAAGATCATTTCGATATAATTTGTCATATTTTAGACCTAATTAGTGATTACAATCCCTTGGTGGTATGTTTTGATCAATTAGATGGTACAGAATGTGATGATGCAGGGTTTAGCAGAGCACAAGTTATTGCCAGCTTAGCAACAGATTTATACAATAGCCTTAAACGGGGGGTGCTGCTGACGGCTATGTTTCCTGAAACTTGGACACATCAAATTAGAGCATTAGAGTTAAATGATGCAGTTGTTGACAGAATTGGGGAGCGAGAAGTTGAATTAAAGCCTCTAAATTCTGATCAGATAATTGATCTAGTTTCCCTACGGTTAAAAGGGTTTTATGCTGACAATAAACTAACTCCTCCTCAGCGGTTTTATCCCTTTAGGGAAGAAACACTGAAAGAATTAGGTAAACAACGACCAACAGCAAGAGATGTTCTTAAATGGTGTCAAACTAACTGGGGATTACTTAATGGTCAGCAAGTTTCATCCCATAGACCTACTATAAATCCCGTTAGCTCTGCTTATAATAACGAGATCAAAAATATTGACAATATAGACAATGAAGAGTACATGGAGGATGACTCTCAACTCACTAACGCGATTAAGTTTGGCCTCAACCAACTCATCGGACAGATAGTGGCAGGAGTCACAATCGAAAAAATTGAAGCTCCGGTTAAGCCCAAAAATAAATACCTAGGGGTAAAGATACTTGGTAAACAAGAAGGTAATACGGTCAAAATTGGACTAGCGGTGATCCAAGCCTCTGTTGGAAACAGGGTAACGGCTGGGTTATCTCATCTTGGGGATTATAAAAAATATGATCTGACCCGTGGTTGTTTAGTCCGCTCTAAAGATATAAGTCCAAATGCCAAGAAGGCTCAAGAGTGTTGGAATAACCTGAAGGCTCAAGGAGGAAAATGGGTAGTGTTGAAAACAGAGGACGTTAAGCCCTTAATTGCGATTCGCGCTGTTTATGACAGTCGTGAAGACTATGAGTTGAGTGAAGAGCAGATTAAGGATTTTATCGCTAACACAAAGCTAGGAATAGATAACCGATTACTGCGAAAAATTTTGAGTGCTCCATCGGTCGAAATTCCTGAAGAGGCAGTGGATGAAGAGGCGTAAAGTTAAAGGATGATTAAGTCAACGAAGCTATATAGCAAAAGGAACAGCGGATCTGGAAACAGGGAGTAGGGAGTAGGGAGTAGGGAGTAGGAAAATTCGGATAACAATTATCACAATTACTACACGGATTATTATAGAATTTTTAGGTTTAACTGCTATAGTTAACAGGAGTTACACAGTTGAAGCCAGGGATGATATTAATTGATAGTAAGTGATCTAGATATTTACTAATGAGTCAGTAAGATAATGAGTCAGCAAGATAGAATTTCAATAGCCCTACTTTTACCGGCACCAGATATCGAAGCCTTACTCGAAGGGCGAATGATTGCTGCTATACCTCACTTATTTATCAATCCAGGACGTAAATTTGTCCTATATCCGTCTACACTATCAAGTAATACACTATCAAGTAATACACTATCAAGTAATACACTATCAGGTAATACCCTGTCTCTTGAGCACTATTATCGCCCTAGTTTTATAGAAATAGCCCAAAAAAGTCTAACAGCAGTGAATTCTGAGGAAACAGTTTTAATTAAGGCTTGGGCTAGGTGTGAACTTTGCCAACACCTGAAGAAAACTGAATCCTTGGAAAACTTATCACCGTTAACGGTATGGACAGCAGCCGGATTACAAGCAAGACTTGAGAAACAGCAGCGTATTTTCCTGGCTTACTTGCGGGTCTATCAGTTTCCTAAAGTGATTGAAATAGCTAGAAATAATACTAGTCAGCCCCTTGGGAAATTTGTTAGTTTAGGTGATAATATTAGGGTTACTGAGGATTGGCCAGTATTAAGCGATCGCATTTTCAGCCAACGCCGACACCAGCTAGAAAATCGACTACCGCCACTGTATCCGGAATTGGAAGAATTACAGAGTCAAATCGCTACCCTGGCGATTACTAACCCAGCGGCTGAAGCCCTTGACGAAGAGATAAAAAAATTTATAGGCTGGAGTAGCAACAAGCAATTAAGGTCATCTAATCCAGATGTAGCTTGGATAAATACCATAGCAGCATTAGGAAATCGCAGCAAAGAATTGGATAAAGGTAAAACTAATTATCAAGCTGGAACAGATTTTGAAATTATTGTTCGTGATAGCCTTAAGTTTCTCGGATTTACCATCGACCATGCTCACAAAGGTGGTGCTGGTGGCTTAGATTTATTCTGCTCAAAACCTTATCCATTGGTGGGTGAGTGCAAGGCTGGGAAAAAAATTCCTAACGATACGGCAGTACAACTGTTGAATTTAGGAACGTTACGTTTAAACAATCAAGAACTACTTAATAAAACGGCTAAGTTAATCATTGGCCCTGGTGAGCCGACTAAACAACTTATGGATGCAGCTATTGTACATGGTATGGCAATTATTAATCCTGAAACTCTTGAGAAGCTGGTGAAACTCCAAAGCCAGTATCCCAATTCCGTTGATTTAATTATACTAAAGAATTACTTGATACCTGGTCAAGCTGATCAGGAAGTTGAGAAATATATTAATCATGTTTCTGAAAAACTGAAATTGCGATCGCATATTGTCCACCTGGTGAAAAAGCTGATTGACAATAGAGATAATCACACGGTGGGAGTAGAGATGATCGATGGAGCCTATAACTTCTCAAATCCACCCCAGTCCTTGACCCATCCAGAACTACACGAAATATTGATTGAGCTTTCTTCTCCCTTAACTGGCTACTTGGGGCGAATCAAGGGCACGGATAGTAAAAGTGATTGCTTTTACTTCCTGCGGGACTTGCCCATGGATTAATTAGGACTTGTTCAGGATAGTTTTTTTTAAATTTGTGAGGTACATATTTTTAGGGAGCAGGGAGCAGGGAGTAGGGAGCAGGGAGCAGGGAGCAGGGAGCAGATAATAGGCAAGAGGCAAGAGGCAAGAGGCAAGAGGCAAGAGGCAAGAGGTAAAAAAAACTGTGTACCTCATTAGAAGATAAAGCGATATCGTAAAAATCTACCGGTTTATGTAACGTTTTATTTCAAGATTCAAAATTTCTGCTTGTGATCAATACCTAAAGCGTGATCAAGCTATAGCAGTCGCCAGGGCAGTTAGGACATGACAAAAGTCTCAAACCTAAGTAAGCGCAAGAGTTTGACTTCTGACTTCTGACTTCTGCTATACCATAGAGATACCCTTGAGCATGGCAAGAATGAGCTACTTTTAATGGCAAAATATATCTACCACGAAACGGTTAAAACGGCTCTGATCAAAGACGGATGGGTGATTACTAACGATCCTCTAGCATTAGCTGTTGGAGAGCGAACCGTTTACGTAGATATGGGATCGGAGAAACTTTTTGCAGCAGAAAAAGGTCGGCGACGTATTGCAGTTGAGGTAAAAAGTTTTATTCGTCCTTCTCCTGTACAAGACCTAGAAAATGCCCTCGGTCAATATGTGCTTTATCGAGGTTTGTTAAAAGAATCAACCAACCATCGATATCGAACATTATATCTAGCGATTCGCAATGCAGTTTACTTAGATTTTTTTCAAGAGAAAATTGCTCGAATTGCTATTGAAAACAATCAGTTGAATTTGCTAATTTTTGATGCAGAAGGAGAAGAAATAGTGCAATGGATAGATTAGATGAGTATTCCAAATTAATTCGAGAAATTCTAGAGCGTTACGCTCGGATTAGTTACAGTCACGGCGATATCCAAAGTTATGCCATTACTGATACTCTGAACAATCATTTTATGCTAATGGTTGTTGGCTGGGATGGCAAACGTCGAGTCCACGGCTGCATTACGCATGTTCAGATTATTGATGGGAAAATCTGGATTCAACGGGATGGTATCGAAGATGGCATCACTGAAGAACTTGTCGCTGCAGGGATTCCCAAATCAGATATTGTGCTAGGGTTTCACCCACCAGACGTTCGTCCCCATACTGGTTATGCAATCGCGTAGCGTGGCCATAGGTCAATCGATTTTTTCACTGGTTATCAACCAGGGGTGATTTCCGACTCTGAGATCAATCCGGTTTCCTCTCATTTCAAGCCAAACTGTGTCATCCTTTTAACCCCTTACTCTGTCTTGAAAACAGATGAAGGTATAGAGATTTTACTAGTTTACAATTCAATAAACAAAATAGTATAATAAAGGAAAATTAAATACATTTAATCTCTATAGCATTTCCAAATATATCATGAAAAATACTGCTAATTTTTCATAGCCAAACGCTATATAGTAATCAGATTTATCAAAAACTGAAATGGCGATTGGTCTGTGGCTACGCTACGGGAAACCATTAGCTGATTGCTCAATGATAGTACATTTGTATTAAAGTGTTGCTTCCTAGCTCCTGTTTTCTAATCAGCATCCATTTGTGGTCTGAAAATTTTTAGCCAGTCAATTTTTATGCATTATTCTTGGGTTAGTAAGTAGTAAAGTAATGTCAACCATCTGCGCCCAAACTTAAGTCAATATCAAGCCATCGGCACTTTCAAGAGTCTGCATCTTGACCCAAAGTTGCCCCTCAAGACTAAAATCATCTTGAGGAATTGACTTTTTGGCTCCTTGCCCCAATGGTGAAATTGTGAACCCCTTGATGAAGAGCAATGAGTGAATCTGAAAACCCCAATAACCTTCCCCTGCCTGAGTCTACTACCGAAATGGATAACCAGGATACTAAGAAGCAAGATCAGCAGCAGACCGACCATAACCCAAAAATGCTCAGCTTCGCACCAGTACCTGATGATTTCACAATCGTATCTGATGATATAGATAATCTTATTGAACAGTCAATACTAGAACAGACTATAGAATCACTGCTTACCACCATGGCATCATCAGTTACAGAAACGGATACTGATGGTACTGATGATACTGATAACACTGATATTGACACTGAGATAGCTGATGTTTCTGAGGAACAGTTAGCCAAAGATGGTGAATGGTTTGGCTTAGCTCAAAAACTGCGCTTGGACAATCATCGCTTACAGCAGCAAGTGACTCAGCTGCAGCAAGCACTCCAGGAAAAACAGCAGGAGTTAAACGGACAAGCTAAGCAATTGCGAGAGTACGACAAACTCCTGTCCACAAAAGATCTGGAACTCAATACAGTTCAAGACCAATTAACCCGTTTGTTCCACACTCTAGAATCATCCCATCAATCCGGTCAACGCCAGCAAATTTTGGTCGAAACCTTATCAGAACAGTTACAAAGCTCTCAGGATCAAGTTGTCAGACTCGAGCAGGACTATTCCCAAACCCAGCAGCGCTACAACGAACAATCTCATCAGCTGGTGCAATTGAAAGATACCTGTCGAGAACTTAGAACCCGTCTATACCGACAACAACAGCAAACCTTGCAATTTAAGGTAGCCTTAGAAAAGTGTCTGGAAATGCCTGCCTCTGAGAGTTCTTTAGTACAACAGCAAGAAAGTCGGAGCATCATTGCTCAGCAATCTCTGTTACAAAAAGCCCAGCCCATTAGACCCTGGTCTGCCGACCCAGATTTATTTGCAGAAGAATTTATTTTTAATAGTACTGGTAATTCTCCTGCCCAGTCTGAGTCTACCACAGAAAGCTTATCGGTTGACAGCAGCCAACCTAACCAAACTGATCCGATATCCCCAGCAGATGCTTTAGCATCAGGTGAAACTCAGGGAATCTCCCCTGAAAATGTGACAGCCAAAGAATTAGAAGTAGCACAACAGTTAATTGAACAAATGTCGGCCCTGGCAGAGGAATTTGGGTTGTCCGAGTTGCCATCAGAGTGGGCTGATACCAAAGTCGATGGCAGATCAGAACTAGAAACCACACTAGAAACCACTAACTTAGATGAATCTGACCAAACCGTTGTATTGACTAGTGACCCTGAGGAAACCAGTAGGTCAGAGGATACTCAAACCTTGGAGCCTGAAGCCAATCCATCGAGTCAGGAATTTCCAGAAGATATCATAGAGGCTGAGTCACAGTCAAATCAGACCAATGACGTATTTCCGTCTCAGGGTAAGTCGCCATCACCAGTACTCTATCCCCTACGTCCCTCCAAAGGGCGCAAATCCTTAGCGTCTATTGAATTACCAAGGTTTCCCCGTTATCGTTCTTCCTGAGGTTGACCCATAGATTAGGTTCGATGACACAATAGTTTCACATACTAATATATTAAAGAATTTAAAGTTCTGTAACCTCTGGCGTAAGACTATCAAAACCCTGCGGTAAACTAGCCCTTGATCCTTAAAATTCCCTGTCGTTTGCCTGAAACGCCGACAATACGAACCTAGGCAAAGATAATCCTGGTGGAATCATCGGGATTATTCCCAATTTTCCCAAGGAGACAGGTAAGCGGTTTGTCCGCAATGTCCGATAAAAAAATGTAGGAGTTCTTAAATCAATGTCTCATAGCGTTAAAATTTACGATACCTGTATTGGTTGCACCCAATGTGTTCGGGCTTGCCCTCTAGATGTATTGGAGATGGTTCCCTGGGATGGCTGTAAAGCTGGTCAGATTGCCTCTTCTCCTCGTACAGAAGACTGTATTGGTTGCAAGCGGTGCGAAACTGCTTGTCCTACTGACTTCTTGAGCATCCGGGTTTACCTGGGAGCTGAAACAACTCGCAGCATGGGCTTGGCTTACTAAGCATTAACCTAGCAATCTATCCGATGTTGACGGTTGACTGTTGATGGTCAACCGTTGACGGTCAACCGTCAACAAAGGACAGTCCACTCTTAGCACGGCTATAGTTTGAGTATTATGCTTACTGACTAAACTCAATACTATGTGTGGAATTGTCGGCTATATCGGTCCGCAAATCGCTACAGAAATTTTAATGGCAGGATTAGAGAAACTCGAATATCGAGGCTATGATTCTGCTGGCATTGCTACTGTCTCGGAAGGTGAGGTTCATTGTGTACGTGCTAAGGGAAAATTGCACAATTTGCGGGAAAAACTGGTACAAATCGAAAACCAGGCACGCATTGGCATTGGACACACGCGCTGGGCAACCCATGGTAAACCGGAAGAGTATAATGCTCACCCCCACATGGACATGGCAATGCGGGTGGCAGTGGTACAAAATGGCATTGTTGAAAACTACCGGGAATTGCGGGAGGAATTGATCCAGCGGGGACATGAATTCCGCTCCGATACCGATACAGAAGTTATTCCCCATCTAATTGCTGAGTGTTTACAGCAAAATTCTGCTTCTTCCTCTTCTTTCTTCTCTCCTTTCTTAGAAGCAGTGCGGCAAACAGTGAATCGATTAGAGGGAGCTTTTGCCCTAGCTATCCTTTGTGCTGACTATCCTGATGAATTGATTGGAGTGCGGCAACAGGCTCCTTTGATTATTGGGTTTGGTCAAGGGGAATTTTTCTTTGGCTCAGATACCCCAGCATTGTTACCCCATACCAGGGCAGTATTGAACTTAGACAATGGGGAAATCGCACGGTTAACTCCCCTAGGGGCAGAAGTTTACGACTTTGAGGGTCGTCGGTTGAATAAGTTCCCCCGTACCCTCAGTTGGAATCCCTTTCAAGTGGAAAAGCAGGGATTCCGACACTTTATGCTTAAGGAAATTTATGAGCAACCAGGGGTAGTGCGCAACTGTTTCGAGCGGTATCTCAATAGTAATTGGCATGCTAATCCTACACAGACAGAGGCAGACCTGGCTAATTCCCCAGTTCAGTTAGGCATACCAGAGTCACTGTACGAGGATGTAGAACAGATTCAGATTCTGGCGTGCGGAACCAGTTGGCACGCTAGTTTGGTGGGTAAATATTTGTTGGAGCAGTTGGCAGGAATTCCTACCATGGTGCAGTATGCATCTGAGTTTCGTTATGCACCAGGTCCGTTAACTAAGAATACCCTAACTATTGGGGTAACTCAGTCTGGGGAAACTGCTGATACCTTAGCAGCACTGGAGATGGAAAAACACCGTCGCAGTGGATTAGACCCTCTGTATCAGCCCCGACTGCTGGGAATTACGAATCGACCAGAAAGTTCTTTGGCTCAGTTGGTGCCTGATGTGATTGATACCCAGGCAGGGATTGAAATTGGGGTGGCGGCTACTAAAACCTTTGTGACCCAGTTAGTGGCCTTTTATTGTCTAGCGCTAGATTTAGCCGATCGACGTAATACTCTCGCCCCTGAAAAAATTCAAGCAATTATGGCAGGCTTGCGGCAATTGCCTAATCAGATTGAGCAGGTGCTGGAAAGTCAAGAAAAGTATATTGAAGAATTAGCCCATGACTTTGCGGAAACCCAAGACTTTATCTTTGTAGGACGGGGGATTAATTTTCCGATTGCTTTAGAAGGGGCGCTGAAACTTAAGGAAATTAGCTATATTCATGCTGAAGGCTACCCAGCTGGGGAAATGAAGCATGGTCCGATTGCTCTGCTGGATGCTAAGGTGCCTGTGGTTGCGATCGCAATGCCTGGTACTGTCTATGAGAAGGTAATTTCTAATGCTCAGGAAGCTAAAGCCCGGGATGCTCGGTTGATTGGGGTGACACCGAGCAATGGCAAAGAGGCGATGGATATCTTTGATGATTTGTTGCCTGTACCAGAGGTGGAGGAGTTGCTTTCACCAATTCTGGCAGTGATTCCGTTGCAGTTGTTAGCGTATCACATTGCGGCAAGGCGAGGCTTGGATGTGGATCAGCCCAGGAATTTGGCGAAGTCGGTGACTGTGGAATAGATTTTTTGTTGACTGCTCAACGGTGAAGGTTAAACACACCGACTAGTTAGGATTTGTCAATGCGATCGCATTTTGTGTAGGCATTTTGCGATCGCAAAATGCCCCTCAAATTAACCAAATTAGGACTTACCCATCACGTCGGTAAAGTTGAGGAAAAATCATGACCGTTACCATACCCATCAAAGCTATCCAACTCACACCCGGTAGTACCATTACTATAAATAACCTTAAATGGCAATACTTTGAAACAATTCTTGAGGAACTTGGGGAAAAGCGACGAGTGCGGCTGACCTACTATCAAGGAAATTTAGAAATCATGTCTGCCCTTGCCATTCACGAAAGACCCCACCGGATTATTGCCGATATTGTTAAAGCCATATTAAACCTACAGGGGCGCGACTGGGAAGACTTTGGTTCAACTACCTTTAAACGTCCTGAAATTGCTGGTGTTGAACCGGATACCTGTCTTTATATTCAGAATGCTCATCAAATGCGAGGCTGTACTCAGATGGACTTAGACATTTATCCACCCCCAGACTTAGCTATTGAATCTGATGTTACCTCAAAAACAACTCTTGAGGTTTATGCAGCTATTGGTGTTCCTGAAGTATGGATTTATAGCAAACAACAACTTAGAATTTACATCATCAAAGATGGAAATTATCAAGAAACGTCGCTCAGTCCAACCTTTCCCAATTTATCCTTAACTACACAGATTCCTCAACTCGTAGAACAGGCAATTAATCAAGGAACAAGCAGAATGTTAAGGGAATTAAAAAGTCAATTTTTTCAATCGAAATAAGTCTTACTTCTTGCTAAGCAATTCCATCACAACCCCCCCAGCTGCCATCCTTTATATCCGTTACCCACTATTGTCAATTATTCCTCAGGCACACAAGTTCCCACTAAACAAGCTCGATCCAAATTAACACCACTCAAAGAAGCCCCATCCATCTCAGCACAAAGCAAATTCGCTCCACTGAGATTACTACCAGATAGATTAGCTCCACGGAGATCGGCCTCTTCCAGATTTGCTTCAGTTAAGGTTGCCCCTTGTAAATCTGCCTGAGACAAATCGGCTCCCTTCAAATTGGCACTATTAAGATTAGCTCCTCGCAAATCTGCCCCTCGCAAATCCACTCCTTGCAAATTGACCCCCATCAAATTGGCACCACTTAAAAAAGCACCGGTAAAGCAAGTCTGACTCAACTTAGCCCCCATCAAATTAGCGCCTCGGAGATTACCACCCCGCAAATCCGCACCACTCAAATCCGCCTGCATCAAGTTAGCACCAAGCAAATTCGCCCGCAAGTCAGCAGATTCGAGTTTGGCACCAATTAAGTTAGCACCATCAAGACGAGCACCATTCAAATTACAGCCAGAAAAATTTACTCCCACAAGTGTTGCACCAGCAAGATTAATTTTTTCCAATTGGCTACCGGAAAGATCCTCATCTTCCAAATCTGCTCCTGGCAGTTGCTTTACTTTCCCCGCCCGAATTGCTTCAATTTCCATCAACCAGATAACCTTGGCCAAAAGGCCACGCGATCGCTTTCAACTGTTCATCTTTCACCCTACCCTACACCGGATCCCTGGGCAAGAACAACCTTCAACCTTCAACCTTCAACCTTCAACCTTCAACCTTCAACCTTCAACCTTCAACCTTCAACCTTCAACCTTCAACCCTCTAACCTTGGCCAAAGGCCACGCAATCGCGTTCAACCTTCAACTTTTATTCCTTCATCCTTCAACCGTTACTTTGTCCTCAGATAACGAATCAAGCAACCACATCCCTGAAGCAATTTTAGGCTGATTAGCTTGCAAACTCATACCCTGCTGCATTCCCATCACTATCAGCCCCAGGGTTTCCACCAGTTTAGGGTCAAAGGCTTCCCCTGACAATGCCTGACAGTTTCTTAGAGCTTGAGACAGAGCATCCTCCTCAGATTCATGGGTATTGAGTTGCTGCTGAAAATAAGCGATCAGCCTCAAAATCCTTGATTCCAAGGGAATATTATCGTAAGCTAAGCCATCCGGTTGTCCTGAACCATCCCAGGATTCGGTTTGATGGGTAATAATGTTAGCGACAGCCTGCAATCGAGGCATAATCCGTAACACCGATCCCCTCGGAAGAGATTCCTGCTTCTCGATCACGTCTTTCTGAGCAGCTGACTTAGGGGGTAGTTCTATCTTGACCCCCTGCAAGGGGGATAGACGGTGCAACAGTGCTGCCAGACTTAAACGTTTCAGTTGCCATGCTGGTAAATCCAGCAACTGCCCGATAGTCTCACACAAGGTTTTTACCTCAGCGCCAGCGTTGGGATTGACAGCATCCGCTTGGTCAATTAGCTGCGCCATACGCAAGAAAGCCTGCATTTCATTAGAAACCAGGTTATCGTCTAACACCTGAACATGGCTCGGGGAGGTATGGGACGGTAACTCTTGTTGACCTTTCTGAAGATAGTTCACGACCCGATTCACCACTGCCCCAATATAGTCTCGTGGCTTGGTGCTGTCGATCATCTTTTGAAGTTGTGCCGTTAAGCTAGCTTGCAAGTCTGGGTTATAGTTACCAATGTGAGCGATCGCAAACTCCACTGTCTCCCTGACCAAGTCTGGCTCAAATGTCCAGAATCCATAGAATTTGCGCTCTCGATCCTGCTCTGGCAGTCCTTGAGTGCCATAATCCGACTCAGATAATTCTTGACATAACACCATTGCTGTGTATGTCTCGGAAATAATAATCAAGTGCCACTCTTGAGCTACAGGATCGGAGGACTCTAAACTAACTAGGGCAACATTCGACCGCTGACTGGTGGGATGTTCAGCAAAGCCAGCATCCGGTGCGGCCATGATCACCACCTGAGATGATTTCAGCGCTATATCGCCATAGCGTTCAGCTTCCTCAAGATACCATTTGCCCCGCTGGAATGCCGTAATCATTAGTGGAGCACTGTCAGACTCTAGGATAAAGTCTTCTAGGGCATGGCACAGCGATACTAAGGTATTTTTGTAATAAACTCCAAAGCTTAGAGGTTTTTTGGTGCCGCGATGGGCTTGTTCTAGTTTTTGTAATATCGAACCTGAGCGCATGGTTACTAAAAAATTGTTAATTAAATTTTGTTATTTAAACTTGTTAATTTAATTTTGCCATTATCCCTTTCTAGTTATTTAAAACTAGTTTTTTTTCTTGGTGTTTATTTGGTAATATTGGGGCAGTGAGGGCTGCTTCTAATGGAGCCACTCCTAGTCTTTCTTCAAGGATTTTCATCACTTCACGCCCAAAATCATTAGAATTTTGCCGCCAAGCTTCCAGACAAACTTCACCAAAGAAAGACCCTAGGGGTTCGGGATTCCATAGGAGTTTCTTGGCTGTCCAGGGCATCAGACTCATGGGATCATAGTCCCGGTTGAGGATAGTTTTGTCAAAGGCGTACTGTTCTAAATGGGTATGGGGTTGTAGACCAATGAAGAAGATGGCTGGTTCTACTTTATCCCTACCAAATATTTGCTCTAGTTCCCGGTGATAGGCAATAGTCTGACGAATGGTGTCAAAGGTTTCATCGATCACATTGAAAGAATAGTTGACGGAAACTAGGTCATTGAAGCCAGCTGCTTTTAAATCACGACAGTTTTGCAGTACGGTGCGTAGGTTATAGCCCATGCGCATTTTCCGCACCAGTTCCTGAGAACCACTGGTAATCCCGATTTCAAAGTAATTCATCCCGGTTTTTACCATCAGGTCGCATAATTCTGGGGTAAGATTGTCTGCCCGAATGTATGCTGCCCAGTTAATGTCGCTCATGCCAGCATCAAGGATTTTCTGCAACAGTTCAACCGCATCACCAATGAATTTTTTGGCAGGAATGAACTGAGCATCAGTGAACCAGAACTTGCGGATGCCTCGGTCATAGAGTTGGCGCATTTCTGCCACCACTTCATCTGCCGGGTTAATCCTTACCTGTTTGCCTTCTACAACGGTATAGATACAGTAGCAGCAGTTATGGGGGCACCCACGCTTGGTTTGAACTCCAATGTAAAAGTCGTTCTGTTGGAAGTAATAATCAAAGCTCGGCCAGATGCTTTGAATATAGTCGTAGTTGCAAGCAATTTTTTCAATGGCAGTGGGAGACTCATGGATCATGCGATCGCGTGGCTTAGCTTGCCCTACCACATAACAGCGCTGATCATCGAAGTCCTGACCCCGGAGAAGTTTCGTGAGTAAGGTTTCCCCTTCTCCAACGGAAACGATGGTTCCAGTTGGCAGTTTATTTTCCAACTGCTCATAGAATACACTAACTGCTCCACCCCCCACAATCAGGCGAGCGTCTGGGTTATATCGTTTAGCTCGTTTGAGTCCTTGTTTGATTAACCCCAAGTTCCCCCACAGTTCGCCATAGTAAGAGGCAGCTAAACGCAGACCCCCCAGCGCTCCCCGTAATTTCACCAAGGGATTGCCAGCATAGTAAAACTCAAAGGCATTTTGGAGCGGGTTACCACCCCTACCACCCACTGGAGCATAGATTTGAATGTCGCGCCAGGAAAATACCAACAGGGTTGGTTTAAACTGGTCTATCTCAGTATCCAAGGCGCTGCCAAAGTCTAGGGGAGGTACAGTTCCCAAGTCAAAAATGCGCTGTTCTACATCCGGGAACTGTTTATGAACATGGTCAGCTAAATAAACCACCCCGATCGGAAAGATTGGATTACACGGAAGGCGAACATATAGTATTTTCTGTTCCATTGGTAACTGTTTATAGTAATGATTTTTTGGTATTATAAGTTTTTTTTATCAGCAAGGTTAGTTTCGGTTATTCTTGAGGAATCCCGTTCGCGTAGCGTAGCCTTTTGGCCAATCCCGTAGCGTGGCCTTTTGGCCAATCAAGCTCAAGATTTCAAGCCAGATTTATACCCAGATCTAAAGCCAGATTTATCTACCGCCGTTTTCTCTACTTTGAGACTACGGCGCGCAGAACCTACCAAGGGTGTACAACAATTATGAAATTGGTTTTTACATATCTTAACTTTACCAAAATTAGGGACTTACATCAACCTTATGGTATTTTTGTGTATAGGGATCAAAAATCAGCATCAAGTCATCTAATAGAGTAAAGTACTATAATGTGCTTTATAGAGTGAGCATTAGACCTGATTTATGATGAATATCGCTAAAAAAAGCAAATAATCCTACATAATACCAATAATTAGCAGAGCGACGCTGTTTTGTCGGTGAGCGGCTGAGTTGGACTTCAATGATTAGTAGCCGTGTTTACAACTCGCCGGGATCATAAATGCTACCTTGGTGTTTGTAATAAATTAATCTTTAGAGAATAAATACAGCGGTTATGACACAAATTTTTGATCCTGTTCCTTCAGATAGCCAGGATTCCCTTCTGTGCTGCTATGTGAATGCCACTAGCCAGATCCAGATTGCTAGAATAACTAATATACCTAACTGGTACTTTGAAAGAGTTGTTTTCCCAGGGCAGCGCTTAGTTTTTGAAGCACCGCCACAGGCTCTTCTAGAAATACATACAGGGATGATGGCAAGTTCTATTCTCTCAGATACCATCCCTTGTGACCGCTTATTGTTTAGCCAAAGTGGTAATGCTTATGGCTATGCTGTTTCCGCCGAATCAGCCAAACCTGCGGATATCAAAGCACATCCAGAAACAGTTGATACTCAAAGAGTGTTAACTGAAAAATTGCCTAGGCTGGTTAGCGCGGTTTAGCTGTCCGGCAAAATTCATCCCACACCTAATGCTGCGCATTAGGTGTGGGATGAATTTTGCACAGGGTATGCATGGAATTGCTATAATATATTTACTGGTAAACAAAGCCGAAAATGCTGGTTTGTCAGCAAAACACTCTTAAAAAAAAGACCAAGAAAACAGAGCGGCAGGGCAGTCCGTTCTTAAAGCCCAGCGCCTCCTAAGGGATGCCCGGATTGGCTGGGAAGCCTACACTGAAATCGTTCGCGGACCGGCTCTGTAAGAGCAGAGTCAGTGTAGGAGCTGTCACTTACTATAATCTATACTTTGGGGTTGCTTACAACAGAAGTAACCCATTTTTCATTGGTTGTCTGGTTGAACGCGATCGCGTGGCCGTTCGCGTAGCGTGGTCGAAAGGCCAAAAGGCCAAGGTTTTCTGGTTGAAGGTTGTTTGGTTGAAGGTTGTCTGGTTGAAGGTTGTTCGCGAAGCGTGGCCAAAGGCCAAGGTTGTTTGGTTGTTTGGTTGTTATTGCCCAGGCGTCCCTTGTCGGTTAGGTTGAGAGTTCAAGCTAAATAGGCTATAGTGCTAGACTTGTAACTTGTCACTTGGTCTGTAACCATAGCAAGAGTAATTGAAAAGTGAACAAGAACAGATCTTGAACAGATATTGAGATTCTGTTCCATCACCCCGTCACCCCATCACTCCATCACCCTATCACCCTGTGAATCTCCCTTCTTTTCTCTGGCTCTGGAAAATTGCGGCTTGGTCAATGGGTTTATCCCTATGTGCCTATGTACTCCTGGCAATCACCGGCAGCATTGCGTTTTATCAACGTAACTCCGGACGTCCACGACCGACTTGGTTACGCCCTCTGCACTACATCATTGGCTGGATCATGGTCGCTCTAGTCTTGGTTCTGCTGGGAATTGGTTTAGTAGGGACCATCGGCCATTACGGTAATCTAGGTCATTCAGCCCACTTAATTGCTGGATGGTCTGTGGTAGCACTGGTGTTGCTCTCAGCCTTTAGTGCTACCCAAATTAGTCCTCAACAACCCTTAGCAAAGGCTGTTCATGTTGCTACCAACATTGCCTTGCTAGTGGGATTTACCTGGGTTTCCCTTACTGGTTGGGAAGTTGTCCAGAAATATATGAGGCATTAGTCCTTTGTTAATTGTTAGTTTAGATTTTGAAAGTTGAAAGTTGAAAGTTGAAAGTTGAAAGTTGGTTGAAAGTTGAAAGTTGAAAGTTTAAGGTTATTTGTCAGCCATGGATGCCTTTACTTAGCGGATGGACGACTTTCAGAACGATAAAAAGGCTTCTTGACCACAAGGGCAGGATAGGATTTACCCCGGATTTCTACTTCCAGCTGCTGTCCAACTTTGCCCAACTTTTTGGGAACATAGGCTAGTGCGATCGCATTTCCTAAGGTTGGTGCTAATGTACCACTAGTGACAACTCCTACCACCTCACCATCAGCTAGGACTGGGTAACCATGGCGAGCAATCTGCCGTCCTTGCATCTGGATCCCAACTAGCTTGCGTTCGATCCCCGTTGCTTTTTGTTGCTCTAGCACCGAGCGTCCGATGAAGTCTCCTTTGCTATCAAGATGCACTAGCCAACCTAACCCAGCTTCTAACGGTGTCGTGGTATCGTCAATATCTTGTCCGTAGAGTCCCATTGCCGCTTCTAGGCGCAGGGTATCTCTGGCACCTAAACCACAGGGAGTCACACCAGAATTTAAAAGTGTCAGCCACAGCTCTATTCCCACATCTGGGTCTAGCATCAGCTCAAATCCATCTTCCCCGGTGTAACCGGTTCTAGCCATAAATGCCGGTTTTCCCAAAACCGTTGCCTCTAGATGTCCAAACGCTTTGACTGGTGCTAAGGGTTCTTTGACAAATGGCTGAAGATGTGATATGGCTAATGGTCCCTGTACTGCGATCAACACTTTTGATGTTGAAAGGTCTTGTAAGGTAACTAAATCAGTATCCAGGTGAGCTAACAACCAGTCTTTGTCTTTGGTGCAGGTTGCTCCATTAACAATCATCATCCCCCGCTGCTCCCCAGACTCCTCCTCACCTTGGTAGTAGAAGATAATGTCATCAATGATTCCACCATTGGGATTTAACAACACCGTGTATTGAGCTTGACCTGGTTGCAAGCGGGTTAAATCCGAAGGTACTAGAGACTGCAATTGCTCCCGTAATTGCCTACCATGAAAAGCAAACTTACCCATATGGGAGATGTCGAAAATTCCGACAGCAGTTCGTACTGCAGCATGTTCTTTTTTCAATCCGCTAAATTGTACTGGCATTTCCCAACCCGCAAAAGCTGTCAAGCGGGCATTTTGTGCTACCACCTGGTCAAATAGGGGAGTGCGAGCCAATTTAGGGGTTTCGGATTGGGACTCTGGAGATCCTGGGGAATTTGCCACGGGTTTTAATAATGGTGTTCAGTTATCAGGTTAGTCTAACATTTATCTGGTATTATCAGATGCGTGTGCATAGCGTGTGTGTAGCACAATGTGGAATGGGCATCTTGCCCGTGTAGCACAATGTGGAATGGGCATCTTGCCCGTTACAATTTCGCGTTTTATTAACAACAGTTGGTAAACAGTTGGTAAACGCGCCACTTTTAAATTTATCACCATTAAGCTACTATATTGTATTGGTAAACACTATCCCACTACTATGAACAAAAAAGTAATTTGGTATATCAAATCTCAAGTTGGAGTTCTGCTTTTTCCCTTAGGTTTATGCTTATTTGGAGAAGCCGTTTCTAAAAGAATTGAAGGAGAGCCTTGGTTTTGGTTAGGGACCTTAAGCTTAGTGGTGATTAATGCCGGGATTGGTTTGATGATTGAAAGCGGATTGATATCAGGTTTTCCTAGGGATAACGTTGCCAAAGACGAGTCAAAAGAATCAGTTTTAAAGACTGAATAAAGGCTTTATCTAAGCATTCAGCATTCAGCGGTCAGCGGTCAGCGGTCAGCGGTCAGCGGTCAGCGGTCAGCTGACAATCAACCTCTTTCGTGACTATTCAACTAATCCTTACCTCTTGTCTTGAAAAGACTTTTGTGACTATTAAACTAATCCTTAGCTGTTTTATTCAAAAGCTGATAACTGATCGCTGATTGCTGATAGCTGATCCCTGATCGCTGATCGCTGATCGCTGATCGCTAATAGCTGATCGCTGATAGCTTACCAAGGTAACTTGCTTCCATCCCAGGAAAAAAACTCTCCACTATCCCCTTTATCCAGCTTTTCGATTACCCCCAGTAGTTGAGTAACAGTACGCTCTACTGGGAATAACTTATCAGCAGGTACATTTTTTTGAAAGGGTTTAGAAAGGCGCGTATTGGTTGTACCAGGATGTAACGTGACAACGATAGTTTGAGGACTTTTTCTACTGTATTCAATTGCCACCGTTCGCATAAACATATTTAACGCTGCTTTCGATGCTCGATAGCCATACCATCCTCCCAGTTGATTATCACCAATACTGCCAATTTTGGCAGAAATGCTAGCAAAAATACTGCGATCGCTATGACGGAATAATGGTAAAAGATGTTTAGCCAGCAGCACTGCTCCAATACTGTTAACCTGGAAGTAACGGATCAAGTGTTCTGAATTAATCTGTTTCAGGCTTTTTTCTGGTTGTAAGCTGCCGTCATGAAGCAATCCAACACAATTGATCACTAAGTGGAGTTTGTCTATCCCTACACTAATTTGTTTGACAGCTTCAGATACTTGCAACTCGTCAGTAATATCCATCGATAGACAAACTAATCGATTAGGATAGTTGTTTGCAAGGGCAATTAATTCTGAACTAGAATCACGATGACGATAAGTGCCATAAATCTTGGTAAACGTTTCATCTTTCAGCAATTGTTTGACAAAAGCCAGACCAATACCTCCACTGGAACCGATAATCAAAGCATTGGCATTGTTAATTCCATCTATAGACATTTATTAGGGCTCCGCGTAGGGAGTAGGGAGTAGGGAGTAGGGAGTAGGGAGTAGGGGGAATTTTGGGAAGTTTGCGGAGATAGGGCAGATTTTTGTTAAGAGGAATTATCCTGATAGGATTGTAACGCTTAAATTATAGCGTTTCTCGTAGCTATGAGGTACAAATTATTTTTTACCTCTTCCCTCTTCCCTTTTCCCTCTTACCTCTTACCTGCTCCCTGCTCCCTGCTCCCTGCTCCCTAAAAACCATAAATTTATACCTCACAAGTCGTAGAATTGCTATAACAAACAACATTAGCTCAAAATTTGTGCCAAATCTAGCACAAATCCAGGCAATACATCCTCTCCTGACAAGCTACTTGGGGATTGCAAAACCTCCCTATCCTGTCCAGGGCGATAAATTGTTACCTGTTGATTTTGAGGGTCAATTAGCCAACCTAGACGTACACCACAGTCCATGTACTCTTGCATTTTTTCCTGCAACGTCTTGAGGCTGTCATTAGCAGAGCGGAGTTCCGTTACAAAATCAGGAGCCATTGGTAAGAATTTAGCAGGATCTGGATTAAGGGCTTCTAATCTTTCTCGCCTTACCCAGGAGGCATCAGGAGAACGATTGGCACCATTAGAAAGCCTAAACCCCGTTGAGGAATCAAACGCTAATCCAGTTCCATCACTATCAGCCCAATTACCCAAACGTTGCGTCAGTCGGCTATTCCGGTTTCCGCTTTTCCATCCCGTTGGTGGCATGATAATTAGTTCTCCCTTGCTGGTACTCTCAAGACGTAAATCTCTATTGTCCTGACAGAGTTGGAAGAACTGTTCATCAGTTAGTTCAATGGTGGGAGCTATGTTGAGAATAAGAGCAGTCATAATTAATAATTATAGCAATTTCGGAGAGGGAATAGGGAATAGGGAATAGGGAATAGGGAATAGGGAATAGGGAATAGGCAACAGTAGTAAAGATCTGGGAGGATTTTTTGATATTATACTAAATTAGCCTTAGTTTTCTAAGCAAGCTGACCGCTGTTCGCGTAGCGTGAGCTTTTAGCTCACCGCTGTTCGCGTAGCGTGAGCTTTTAGCTCACCGCTGTTCGCGTAGCGTGAGCTTTTAGCTCACCGCTGACCGCTTACCTTAGGGTTTAAAATTACCCACTGAAATATCAACACTAACTGGGTCTTCATTATCCACTAAACCATCGCCATTTTCATCCCAAACAGAGGTCGCAAAGAAACCGCAACGAATATCGATTTCCTGCTCAAAAACTCTCAAAAATAGAGACCCTTGTTTGGTCGCGCATTTAAATTCTGTTTTCTGAACTAGCTCTGGAGCATTTGTGCGTAATTGAGGCAATACTTTCTGGCACTGTTGGTCAGAGTTAGAGCAAACTAATGGCTTCACAAACGTAGAATCATTGGCTACTAAAGGCAAAACCCCTAACCATGTACCAGTGCGATTGCCATTTCCTAAGGGTTTATCCCAACAAAAAAAACTGACTCGCTGGGGTTGTCCTTGATTCTGAAAAACCTTTAAATTTAAATATTTGCTATCACTACACTCCCTTTCCCATTCAGCTATTTGTTCAGGAAAACTATCGCCAAGGTCAGCTAAAACTTCCTGACATTGGCGTTCACCACAATCTCCTGCTACGTTCCGAGGCTGGGTTTTATCTGCTGGGGTTTCACTAGCACAACCAAGTACAAGCAGACCGACTATAATACTAGGAATTGCTAATTTTTTTACTTTCATTTAAAAATTTATTTATAATTATTATTATAGCATTTTATAGAAATTTTATTCCTTTCTCCCTGCTCCCTGCCTGGCTGCTCCCTGCTCCCTGCTCCCTGTTCCCTGTTCCCTGTTCCCTTTACTATGGCAATTTCACTTTAAATTTGCCATTCTCAATCTACAGAGCAAATCATTCAACGCATCCTTAGCGGATGGTGCTTCTGGTAACCAACTAGACTCAGACGCTTCCTCTAATTGACTCTGTAGACGATTATATTCTCCCTCATGAAAATTCAAATTTGTATCTTCTAATACAGACTTTTCTGCTCCTGCTAGCTTCCGAGCGATTAAATCGGGAATATAAGGTAACTGGAACACCTCATTGAGCTTAACCAAGTTAGTTTCTATTTCCCCAGTTTTCATTAAATGGATACCAGTCAACAGCACCCGATAGACATAAAGCAAGGGTTTGACACGACATGGACTCATCTTTTGAAACAGTTTCCATTGGGTTCGGGAAAATCCTAGATAATGATGGGCATGGTAGCGAGTAATGCATTGTTTTGCGATCGCTTTTAATTCCTCATGCTCTGGTGTAGTGTGAATCACTAGGGGTGAGTACAGCTGCTCTAAGACATAACCATTCTTTTTCAGCAGCATCTCAAAGAACTTTTTGATATCGTGAGTGACTAGATCCAGTTCTATGGAATCCCGAATTTCTGAAACTTCAATCGTTTCCGGTCCCGGCTCCAGTCCTATAACCTTCTGCACTGGGAGAATGTGGCTCCCACGGAAATCATAATCAGAATCCGGTGAAGGGAAACCATACAAATGCGCTCCACTGAGGGTAGCAAATAACAGTGGATGGGGTTGAGTATAAATTACAGATAGTAGTTTTTGGTTTAAATTCATATACAGCAGTTTTTAATTGTATCAGGTACAGATTCCTGGGTTTTAGGGAACAGGGAACAGCGGATCTGGGAACAGAGAAGAGGAAAGAGGAAAAAATCCTGAGGTGTGACCCGTGGCGAATTTAATTATTAATGGGTCAAGGGCACCTAATAGTTATGAAAAACGCTGTATAACTATAGCAATCCGTGTAGGAATTGTGATAATTTTGGTTCTCTATTCCCTATTCCCTATTCCCTATTCCCTATTCCCTATTCCCTGTTTCCTTTGCCATAAACCCTACTTTGACGTGCTTTAATCAAAAACCCATTAGCTGCTTCATAATCCGGACGTTCTGGCAAATTGGTGTTAGCAAAAGCAGCATCAAACTCTTGATGTAAGCTCAATCGCCAAGCAGTAACCTCCTCCCATGGCATTTCATCCCGACGGATGGCTAGGAGTTGTTGCCGATACGCCTCAACTTTCACTGGTACAAATCCCTCTTTCAGGACTGTGATCCCTGAGAGCAATAAACGGATTAAGTGCATAGCATGTTTTAATCGAACTGCTCCTTTAGTCCGAAAATCTTGCTCCATTTTCTTAAATTGGGACATCACATAGCCATTATAGGTTTGGTAAACCAACTTAGACAGAAAAATATCTCGAATACCTAGCAATTCCTCGGCTAGGGGAGTGGCTGTTTCCACTAGTGGTGTGTAGAGACATTCCAACACATTTGGATTAGCCTTCAGTGCCAAAATGATAAACTTTTGAAGCTCCCAGTAGCACTCTTGAGTCTCGTGGTTTTCTAACTGTTCCGGAATTCCATACAAAGACCAGTGAACCACAGCTGGTGGCAGGTAAATACCCCGTCTGTCTGTATCAGAGTTTTCATCATCCAGACCAAATGCTCTCGACCCTACTACACAGCGGTAGATAACATGATCATATAAATTTAACTCTGTGAGTAAGTCTTCCGAGAGCTGTAACCCTTCTTTTTGGAAGTGTTTACGAATACTAAATTCATGGCGAGGTAGGGTAACCTCCCTATCATTAGACAAACGCACCCGATACCCATGGGAATTATCTGTTGGTGCTTTTACTATTACACCGACTGCTCCTGGTACACATAATGTTTCACCCGCAGAGTTTTTAACAGCCACACGAGTTACAACTTGGGTACCGACTGGCAAGATTAGGTGAGGATTCATTTATTATAAGTTTTTTGTATAAACCCTAGTACAAGTTTAATCTATTAAACTACTATAGCATTTTTTACTAAAATACAGCCTTTTTAATAACTATTAAGTACACAAAATTATTTCTCTATGCCCTGATCCGAAGACCCCTAAAACCCAGACATTTGTACCTGACCGAATTGAAAACCGCTGTAAGCTGTTGCGCATTGAAATTGGGTATTATTCAGTTATAAAAAAACCGTCAAACCCTCTCCCCAGCTCCCCAGCTCCCCAGCTCCCCAGCTCCCCAGCTCCCCAGTTCCCCAGCTGTCAGAACCATCAAATTTAAATGAAGACCAGCTTATCTTAGGGTTGATGGTAAAAGCAATGCAGCAAGTTATCCAATAGTTTTTCTTTATCAGGATAATTTTTTTTTGTTTTTTGTAAATTATTCTTGGCTTCTGCTAGCAAGTAATAATAACTACTTGCAGACTTAAAAACTACATCATATTTCTCAAATAAATAAAATTTTAAGTCATATAAATTCCAGTCAGATTGTTTGTGTAACCAATCAATAACTTCTTGTTTTTCTTTTTTGCTCAAAAACCCTTTCCCCCCTTTATAAGATAATTTTAATCCTTCTATTCCCGCTGTATTAAATCGTTTTTTCCATTTACTAATAAAGCTTTTTGATACATTTAAAGCTTCGGATATTGATTGATAGTTCCAGCCATCTATGACAAATTTTACAGCTAGCGCTCTTTTTAATTCTCTTGAATCTGGATTCCTCTTAATCCACTCATTTAAATCTTGATTTTTTTTATTTTCTTTATTTGACATAGTTTTTTTTAAAATTTTTTCTGATTTTTGAGTTATTTAAACTTAGTTATATTGGGTTATATGATCGTTACTAGACTGAATAGTAATTATAAATTCAAATCAATTATCCCCGATCATTAGTTGATTTATAAAACCCTAAAATATCCAAAAAATTAAACAATTAAGGCTATACTTGGCAATAAAAAATTAGTATTTTTGTTTAGCGTAAATATTTTTCAAGTGCTTCTTAACCGTATTGATGCTGATAAATAGCTGCTGGGCAATTTCTCGGTAAGTAAAGTTGGCTTTTTTAAGTGACCAAATTTCCTGTTCGCGAGGCGTTAACCCATATTTGAGCGCATCAGTGCTAGCGGAATTTTGAGAAGATTGACTTTGATCTTCTAGGGTGACTAAGAGGTAAGGTTCTGGGGATAATTCTAACGTTAACCATCTAACCCTAACCCGAAAGTTAACTGACTTATCTACTTTAATTTCAGCTTCGATAATTAGTTTGCGATCGCAAAACCACTCACGACTATCAATTAATGATTCGCAAACTCGCCAAATTTGGTCAGGGATAGAATTTATCTGTGACCTACCTTGAGTGATTTGAGAACACATTCGACGTCCACACTCATTGGCATGAAACCAATCTTGGTTAATAGTTAGAATCAGCACCCCATCCACAAACCCCTCAAGGATTGCTTGGATCAGTAATGGGGGTTCTGATCTTGTTTGTGCCATGACTAGCATTACCTGAATTACACATTATCCAGAATTCCGAATTTGCCCAGCCTTTGCTAGACACAGTTTTGGATCAGGTTTGGATCAGCTGCTGATCACAACAGATGATCCAAAATTGGCACTTGACAATTGGTATAATAAAGTATAATAATTTCGAGCTCTCACCTGGCTCTAGTTTGAATTATTAACACATCAAGTAGCAAAGAATTGTGAACAGGATTGTGAAGAGGTTTCCTGAGGTGCGACCTGTGTGGAATTTAATTCTTAATGGGGAAAGCGAACCTAAGTGTTGGTGGGATCTTGTCACTTACTTTAGGAGTATGTCTACTGACAGAGGCTCCGATCGCTCTTAGCGGAAGCAAAGCTTCATCGCGTAGCGTGGGCGTAGCCCATTAAGATTCTCTGGGTCGCGAGGATGTTTGAGAAGTAACACATGTTTGGCATCAGCGATCATTATCGGAAATCTGAGGGACTTTGAGCCACTTACCCCCTTGCTTTGGGGGGTTAGGGGGGTATGTACGAGTAGGATCCAACACCTTTAAAATAGCCTCTTAGACCTGGAATATGCCTAAGGGCGTTTACCAGAGTTTAGCTGCGATTTCCTTGAGCTTAGGTATTGGTTTGATTCTAATATAGTATGCATTTTTATTTGAAATGTAAACAGCGGACCCGTCGAAACAGGGAACTTCGGATCAGGGAACAGGGAATAGTACGAAAGAGCTCCAAAGCGTTTTTGATGTTATGAGACATGAGCAAGATTGTTCATGACCTATTTGTAAATCCTATAGCTGAGGTGAGATTTTGCCATCTTTACAAGCATCTCGACAGGGAAGACTAACAATTAAACAGTATCGAAACCGAAAGGGATGGACGATAGAGGATCACAGATGGCTGGTCGAGGCGAGTAAGATCTTAAATCCAGATATCGACTGGGCATCCTCCGAGTATGGGTTGCAAGAAATCTATGCTCCTGGTGTCTCCCTAGCTACTTGGAAACGCTTCTTGCAAGGAAAACCGATTAATGCCCAAGTTTTCCAGGTATTTTGCCAAGTTTTAGGACTTAACTGGGAATATGTGATTGAGAACAACCTCCCTAAGTCCTCAATCCAAAAGACAACCGCTAAAATCCCCCCAAATCGAGTAGATTGGTCAGCAGCGCCGGATGTGCCAGTTTTTTTTGGACGTACCGAAGAATTAGCTACCCTAGTGCAATGGATTCTCAATGATCGTTGCCGAGTTGTGGCAATTCTAGGAATGGGTGGAATTGGTAAAACTGGACTCTCCCTGAAGCTAGGTAAGGGGGGAATTGGCAAAACTGATCAGTCCCTCAAGCTAGCCCATGGCATTCAGGATGACTTTGAGTACGTAATTTGGCGTACGCTACTTAATGCTCCTCCCATTATAAAAATTCTCGAAGATATCATCAAATTTCTCTCCAACCAGGTAGAAACCCATTTACCAGACACCCTAGATGCTCAACTATCACGACTACTTCACTATTTGCGTGAGCATCGGTGTTTGCTAATCCTGGATAATGTGGAATCAATTCTACAAGGTGGTGACAAGCCTGGGCAATATCGAGAGGGATATGAGGAGTATGAGCAACTGTTTCGACAAATTGGAGAAGTCTCCCATCAAAGCTGCTTGTTGATCACCAGCCGAGAGAAGCCCCACGCCATTGCCAGACTTGAAGGCAAAACACGACCGGTTCGTTGCCTGGAATTAAGCGGTTTTGATGTTGTAAATGGCAAGAAAATATTTAATTCCATTGCCTCGTTCTCTGGTTCAGATCAGCAATGGCAAAAACTGATTGAATTTTACAACGGTAATCCTTTATCCCTAGAAATTGTTGCCAAGCATATTGATGAAGTATTTTTGGGTAATATTGGCGAATTTTTAACAGAAGGAAAACCCGTATTCGATGACTTTCGTGAAGTGTTAACCTGGCACTTTGAGCACTTATCAGACTACGAAAAAGACATTCTTTACTGGTTAGCAATTAATCGGGAAGCTGTTTCCCTTGCCCAACTCCGAGAGGATATCCTCTCACCAGTCGCTAAACAACAGTTACCAGTAACACTGCAATCCCTGCAAAGACGTTTACCTTTGGAAAAAAGTTCAGCAGGCTTTACCCTGCAACCTGTCCTGATCGAGTACATGACTGAAAAAGTCATTGAGCAGGTTAGTCAGGAAATACTCACAGATAAAATAGCTCTGTTTAATTCTCATTGTTTGCTGAAGGCTTTGGCAAAACAGTACCTTCGGGAAGCTCAATCCCTTCTGCTCCTCAAACCAGTAATCGATCGGCTAATCGCTAGTTTGACTAGTCAAGGTCGTCTGGAAGAAACCCTAAATTGTAGTCTTTCAAAGATAAGAGAAGACTTGGTGCTAAAGGTAGGCTATGTAGCCGGTAATATCCTTAATCTGCTCTGCCAACTTAAAACTGATTTAAGGGGTTATGATTTTTCTAATCTCACTATTTTGCAAGCTTACCTTCAGGGGGTAGAGTTGCTAGATGTAAACTTCGCTAATGCTACCATCGCTAAATCAGTTTTTACTCAACCCTTTGGTAGTATTTTGTCAGTAGCATTTAGCCCCGATGGCCAGCTTTTGGCTGCAGGTGATAGCATGGGCAAGATTCATCTGTGGCAAATTGCCGATAGTCAATACCACTTAACCTTGAAGGGACACACCAGTTGGGTATGGTCTTTGGCCTTTACTAGGCTAGATGATGGTAACAGTGAAGATACTCAGATTTTGGCTAGTAGCTCTGAAGATCAAACCGTCAGGCTCTGGGATATTGCTACCAGTCAATGCCTCCACACCTTGCGAGGACATAGGAGTAGAATATGGTCAGTTGCTTTCAGTGGAGATGGCACAATTGTTGCTAGTGCCAGTGGCGATAAGACCGTTAGAATCTGGGATGTTAGTACCGGTGAATGCTTGAACACCTTGCCAGAGCACTCCCAGACCGTAAGAGCCGTAGCTTGTAGTCCCGATGGTGCCATTCTCGCTAGTGGCAGTGAAGATAAAACTATCAAACTCTGGGACTCTGATACAGGTGAATGCCTCAGCACCTTACAAGGACACTCTCAGCAGGTCAGGTCAGTGGCTTTCAGCCCCGATGGCACCACCCTCGCCAGTAGTAGTGATGACAAAACCGTAAGGCTATGGAATCTTAGCACCGGTGAATGCCTTGAGATTCTGCGGGGACATACAAAAAGCATACGGTCAATTGGCTTTAGTAGAGATGGCACCACTCTCGCCAGTAGTAGTGATGACAAAACCGTAAGGCTATGGAATCTTAGCACCGGTGAATGCCTCAATAAGTTGTACGGACATACTAATGGTGTATGGTCATTGGCTTTCAGTCCAGATGGCGTAACCTTAGCAAGTGGTAGTGATGACCAAACCGTAAGGCTATGGAATATTAACACTGGTCAATGCCTCAACACCTTTCGAGGATATACCAATGGCGTATGGTCTATTGCTTTCAGTCCAGATGGCACAACTCTCGCCAGTGGCAGTGAAGACCAAACCGTCAGACTTTGGGATGTTGGTACCGGTGAATGCCTCGATACCTTACGAGGACATACCAATTTGATATTTTCTGTTGCCTTCAGTCGAGATGGTACAATCTTAGTCAGTGGCTCTAAAGACCAAACCCTAAGACTCTGGGATATTAGCACTGGTGAATGCATCAATACATTCCACGGACCGAAGTGGGTACTTTCAGTCGCCTTTAGTCCCAATGGAGCTATCTTAGCCAGTGGTCATAATGACGATAGGGTAAGAGTCTGGGATATTAGCACCGGTGAGTGTTTCCAGACCTTATTAGGACACACAGATTTGGTCTGGTCAGTGGCTTTCAGTCCAGATGGCACAATTGTTGCTAGTGGCAGTGAAGACAAAACCGTTAAACTCTGGGATGTTGACACCGGTGACTGTTTGAGTACTTTGCAGGGACACCGGAATATAATCAAGTCCGTTGTCTTTAGTGGAAATGGCAGAATTCTCGCTAGTGGCTGTGAAGACCACACTCTAAGGCTCTGGGATGTTGGCACTGGTGAATGTCTCAACACTCTGCGCGGACACACCCATCGCTTACGCTCAGTGGCTTTCAGCCCTAATAGTCAACTAATCGCTAGTGGTAGTTATGATAAAACCTGTAAGCTCTGGGATGTTGAGACAGGTGAATGTTTAAAAACTCTCCATGGCCATACTAATGTGGTATGGTCTGTTACTTTCAGTCGAGATGGTTTAATGCTGGCCAGTAGCAGCAATGATGGCACAATTAAGTTTTGGGATATCGAGACGGGTCAATGTATCAAAACCCTGAGAGTGCCTAGACCCTATGAGGGGATGAATATAGCTGGTGTTACTGGTTTAACAAAAGCAACGATGACGTCCCTGAAAGCGTTGGGAGCAGTTGATTAGACTTGTTGCAAAACTCGGGAGTCGGGAATCGGGAGTCGGGAGTCGGGAGATGTAGAGATGCTCACAGGGGTAGGTTTTTTACTTTGGAGATAGGTAATAGGTAATGGGTAATAGGTAATGGGTAATGGGTAATGGGTGATGGGGAATGGGTAATCGGTAATGGCTAATCGGAACCCACCCGACACCCCGACCAGGAGGGGAAGAGCGGGAGATGGGTCGGTAATCGGTGGAAATTCTTGATGATTTTCCGACATATTTTGAGAAATTTCTACCTCTAGCCAGTACGTACTCGCCCAAATGTAAAAAACCTACCCTTGTCAGATGTAGAGATGTAGGGTCGGCAGTGCATCCGTGAGATTGACTGACTAGCCAGAGCCCATTGGTAAGCACTGCCCACCAAAAGTCGGGAACAGATGTAGGGTCGGCAGTGCATCCGTGAGATTGACTGACTAGCCAGAGCCCATTGCTAAGCACTGCCCACCAGTAGGGAACAGATGTAGGGTGGGCAGATGTAGGGTCGGCAGTGCATCCGTTAAATTGACTGACTAGCCAGAGCATTGGTAAGCACTGCCCACCATAGGATTAATCTCATGTCCGGATAACTTAGAACCGATGTAGGGTCGGCAGTAATAGATGTAGGGTCGGCAGTGCATCCGTTAAATTGACTGACTAGCCAGAGCCCATTGGTAAGCACTGCCCACCAAAAGTCGGGAACAGATGTAGGGTCGGCAGTGCATCCGTTAGATTCACTTACTAGCCAGAGACCATTGCTAAGCACTGCCCACCAGTAGGGAACAGATGTAGGGTCGGCAGTGCATCCGTTAGATTCATTTGCTGGCCAAAGCCCATTGGTAAGCACTGCCCACCAGTAGGGAACAGATGTAGGGTGGGCAGATGTAGGGTCGGCAGTGCATCCGTGAGATTCACTGACTAGCCAGAGCCCATTGGTAAGCACTGCCCACCAAAAGTCGGGAACAGATGTAGGGTCGGCAGTGCATCCGTGAGATTCACTGACTAGCCAGAGCCCATTGGTAAGCACTGCCCACCAAAAGTCGGGAACAGATGTAGGGTGGGCAGTGCATCCGTTAAATTGACTGACTAGCCAGAGCCCATTGGTAAGCACTGCCCACCAAAGGATTAAACAATGGTGCAAGAGCTCAGTTCAACCCAACCTAATACCTGATAAGATTTTTTTCAAGCACAAAGCAATTACTCCAAAGATCAGGATTAGCCCAACTGGTACTATCACACTATTGATCAAAGGGTTTCTACAACTTTTCTCCAAGGGTTTTATAATCTTGGATACAGTCTCACATTGCTTCGCTTCAAAATCCATTAAAGCTGTAACCGCTGTGCCCGCACCAACTACCGTTACTATATTTTGAAAAGTGCGATCGCGTTCTGCTTTTTCCAGCTCAATTTGACTACGGATGGCATTGAGCCTCGCCTCTAGTAGCCGTAATCCTAGCGCCATAGTATTATAGTCTTTGGTAACCTGCAATAGGTAATTTTGCTTTACTTCTTTACTAAACGTTTCTAAAAACTTCAGATTATTATCAGCACCTAATTTTTGGCATTTTTGGTTGATGATGTCTAAACGGGTTTGATAATTGAATAAATTAATCTCGATAATTTGGTTTTGAAAATTTAGTTTAGGCAAATCTAGGGTATAATTATCCAAAGACTTTTGAATATCATCCAGTTTTGCGGCTATGGTTTGCTCCCTAAAGCCAGAAGAGTTTTGGTCACTGATAAGTCTCTGATTTTCTTCAGCCTGCTTATAGAAATCTACCAATGAATTTTTGATTAAGCGACTTTGGCTGTAAGCCCATAAAATTTTGTTTCTATAACTAAACAGACCCATCCAATCAGTATACAACTCCGCTGCCTTTTCCATACTTGCTTGGTCAGGAAAGATCATAATGATTACATGGCAGTTGGCCTGATTCAGGGGTTGATATCGCCACAGCTCAAAAACTTCACCACCAAATAAGCTGCCTTTTCCATGTAAATCTTGTGACCAATTCGCCCCTTTATCGAAAACCTTATCACCAGATTTGGCATCTTTGTCCTGTTTTTTAGAACTTTCTGGTGTTGATTCTCCCTGTAAATCTTGTGACCAATTGGCCGCTGCATGGAAAACCTGATAACAGGATTGAGCAATGTATTCATAGCTTTTGCTCGACGTTTTTGCTAACCATCCAGAAAGCATCCAAGTTTGCCCTAGGGTCGCCCTTTCTCCTTGTAATCTCCATTCAATTTCTGCTCGGAGTCTGGCAAAACAGTCAGGGGTTTGGGGGTCAGTTTGATTGTTAATGGAACAATCAATTTGCAAGCCATAGGTATCATTTAAGCGGACAGGATAGTAGTACCCTTCTAGGGTATTGTTGGCTGTCGTAAAGTCATAGTACTTTTTTCTAGGGAGTAGTTCTAAATATTTGGTTTCTAGATCAGGATCGAATAATTTACTATCTGCTGGCAGTTTAGCTCGGAACTTAGCTTGGTTTTCTTGCTTCTCAGCTTCAGTGAGGTTGAGAGCATCTCGTAAATCATATAAAAATAAATCGAGAGTTGGAAAGATTAGATCGCTCACTATAGCACTCTTATCAATTGGGTGAGGTACAAATTATTCTTTTAGGAAGCAGGGAGTAGGGAGTAGGGAGTAGGGAGCAGGGAGCAGGGAACAGGGAAAAAATCCGGCGTTGCTGAATTAAGGAATGAATGCGCAATCATCTGGTTTTGTTAAAGCCCCCTAAATCCCCCAACTTTGGGGGACTTTGAACGTCTTATTCCCCCCAGAATTGGGGGGTTAGGGGGGCGAAACCATACCCAGAATCAGCAACGCCAAAAATCCTATGTACCTAATAGTTATGAAAAACGCTGTAATATTAAAACCGTTGTACTTTAGTTAACGTTAATTGGATTGACTAGTTAGCACGGTTAGTTAAGGAAACTCCCAGGAACTAATCATACCAAATTTATGAGTCTAGGGTTGATCCTACTTACGAGCTACATTCAATTTTATTCCCCCGACTCCGACTCTCGACTCCCGACTCCCGACTCCCGACTCCCGACTCCCGACTCTCGACTCCCGACTCTCGACTCCCGACTCCCGACTTCCAAATTGGGTACTTTACTTTTTAGAAGTCCCTAAAAACTGTTTAAGTTTTTCCAAGGGTAATTGTTTCACAGCTGCTTCTGGCTGTTCTGTACGACTGACAACAATCACAATATTATTAATTTGTTGGTCATAGCTTGTGGGTGATGACTTAGGTTTATGTCCTCTCATGATCGAGGTACGGCTAGGTGTATTGACTGGCTGAATTTCCGCTTCTGTGGGGATATAGTCTGGGGGAATATCGACCGTAGTGTCAAGTTGCTTGTAATAGCTTTGGTAACGTTGATTTAACTTAGGATTGGCTGCAATCATCTCTAGCAGCTTGGGTTTGGTATACCTCTCCCAGGCCAGAGGTTGGGCATCAAGTTGATCGCCAATTTCGGCTAACATCTTGTTTTCTGCTTTACTCAAGGGTGTGTCTAAATCGCTCAGAGCAAGTAAAAAAGCTAATAGGGTTTTGTTGGTATTCATAAGCCACTACCACTACTTCCAGCTATATATATAGATATATCTATATGTTGATACACGACCTGAAAGCGCATTCCAGAAAGGCTTAGCAGAGTGCTCGACATTGCCATAGATATGTTATCCTAATAAAAATTCAGAACCTCGCTCCAATGACACTGGAATGGGAAGCCCTAATCGTTGGGATTAACCGTTATCCAAAACCGACAACCTTTAACCACCTGACCGTTGCTGGTGAAGATGGGAAAAATGTCGCTCAACGATTAGAGCAGTATGGCTATGAACCGTTTCGGATTCAGTACTTACCGATGGGGTTTACCCAAAAAGGAGCAAGGGGACTATCAAGCAGAGGACTGGTAAGATTAGAGGAATTAAGGGAAGCAGTAGCAAATCTGTTTAATCCTCCTGCTCCCAACCAATCCCCAGAAACAGCCCTATTATTCTTTTCAGGCCATGGCTGTAGACAAGAGGTGGATGGGATTGAGCAAGTTTTCTTAGTGACTAGTGATGCTAAGCCTCATCAGGGAATTTATGGCTATCCTCTAAGGGAGTTAGGTGAGCAAATCGCAACTAGTCCAGTCAAACAGGTAGTGATTTGGTTAGATTGTTGCTACAGTGGCGAGTTACTAAACTTTATTCCAAAAAAGAAAATTTACTGCTTGATTACTGCTACTCGTTCCTATGAACCGGGAGTAGAGATTAGCCATAAACAAGGAGTATTTACCAGGGAGTTACTAGCAGGGTTGAATCCGGAAAATCACCCGGATGGTATTGTTACTAGTCATAATTTGGCAGAGTTTATTAAGCAGCGGATGTCAAGGACTGGACAACGTCCTTTAATCGCTAACTCAACACAAGCCATTCTACTGACTACCCAGTTTCCAAAACCGAGCTTTCAGGATAAATGCCCCTATCGGTCTCTGTCTTATTTTACCGCTAAACCAGAAGATGCTCTGGTGTTTTACGGTCGCTCTAAGTTGACCCAGCAGTTAATTGAGCGAGTTAAAACTAAAGAGCGTCTGCTGGTAGTGTTAGGGGCTTCCGGCAGTGGCAAGTCTTCCTTACTCAGAGCTGGATTGTTGTATCAGCTGAAGTTAGGGCAGGCAATTGTTGGAAGCGATCGCTGGCATTATCTAGAACCTTTCACTCCGGGTGTTGCACCAAAGCAAAGGTTACAGGAAGTGCTGGAAAAGGGGAAGGGCGAGCAGAAGCAGCCAGAGAATTCTAGTGTTACTCCGGTGGTCATGATTATTGACCAGTTTGAAGAGTGCTTCACTATGAGTCAACCTGAGCAACGCCAGGAATTTTTTAACGATTTAATTGAATTAATCGAGAAGAAAGACAATCTAATTGTGTTAATTGCCATGCGCTCTGACTTTCGGGGGTGGCTGCAAGAGTATCCTAAATTAGTAGAGAAGATTAATAGACCATTAATCAATGTTGAACACTTGAACCGTCAGGAAATTGAAGAAGCGATCGCACTACCGGCTGAATTAGTAGGATTGGGAATTGAGGGCAGATTAAAACAGCAACTGATTAACGATGTCGAAGATTATCCAGGCAGTCTGCCCCTGCTCCAATATACTCTGACGGAATTATGGAAACAGTCAAGACAGCAGCAGGAAAGGTTTTTACGGTTAGAGACTTATCAACAGTTAGGAGGAATTGAGGGAACTCTGAAAAAGAGGGCAAATCAGGTATTTGATCGTCTCTTGCCGGAAGAACAAGATGTGGCTAGGCGTTTGTTCTTGGAATTAACTCAATTGGGAGATACTCTCGATACCCGTAGACGAATACGCCTCGGTCAGTTAGTCAATTCTCACCACAGTTTAGAACTGCTTGATGCTGTTAGCCAGAAGTTAGCCAGTTCAGACAACCGCTTGATTACCAGAAGCCATGAGGAAAATTCCAAGGATGTGGTTTTGGATGTAGTTCATGAAGCCTTAATTCGCCACTGGGGAAGGTTGGTGGAATGGAAGCAGACTTACACAGAAGCGATGGTGATCGAAAGCAAGCTGGAAGCGGCGGCAGAAGAATGGCAGGAGAAGGGAAAGAAGCGCGATGATGCGGGTCTACTGTTGCAAGGGGGGAGGTTGGTAGAAGCCCAGGAGTATTTAAGAAAGTATGGTGAATTGGGGATGTTGAATGGGTTGGCCGAGGAGTATATTGAGGTTAGCCGTCACAAGCACAAGCAAATCACCCGTAACCGCAGGTTAGTAGCGGTAGGGTTTATTGGTGTGTTGGTATTGGGGACAGTTGCTTCAACGGTTTTTGGATTGGAGTCTCGTAAGCAGGCGAGAAAGGCAGAAGAAAGTGAAATTAAAGCCCTGAATCAATCTTCAGAACTCTTGTTTACCTCAAAGCAAGCCTTTGATGCTCTAAAAGAGAGTTTAAGGGCAGTAGGAAAACTCCAAAAGGCAAAAAGGGTAAAAGGTGATACTAGAATAAAAGTGATCGCTAAGTTGCAGCAATCTCTCTATGGCGTCAACCAGTATAATAGCCTGGATAAACATACTGATACTGTCACTAGCGTCGCCTTTAGCCGAGATGGCCAGACTATCGCTTCTGCTAGTTGGGACAACACCGTGAAACTATGGAATCTACAAGGCAAACACCTGCACACCCTCACTGGACATAGCGAACCTGTCACTAGCCTCGTCTTTAGCCGAGATGGCCAGACTATCGCTTCTGCTAGTTTGGACAACACCGTGAAACTATGGAATCTACAAGGCAAACACCTGCACACCCTCACTGGACATAGCGAACCTGTCACTAGCCTCGTCTTTAGCCGAGATGGCCAGACTATCGCTACTGCTAGTTTTGACAACACCGTGAAACTGTGGAATCTCAAAGGCAAACCCCTGCACACCCTCACTGGACATAGCGAACCTGTCACTAGCGTGGCCTTTAGCCGAGATGGCCAGACTATCGCTACTGCTAGTTGGGACAACACCGTGAAACTGTGGAATCTCAAAGGCAAAGACCTGCACACCCTCACTGGACATAGCGAACCTGTCAATAGCGTCGCCTTTAGCCGAGATGGCCAGACTATCGCTTCTGCTAGTTGGGACAAGACTGTGAAACTGTGGAATCTCAAAGGCAAAGACCTGCACACCCTCACTGGACATAGCGCAGATGTCACTAGTCTCGCCTTTAGCCCAGATGGCCAGACTATCGCTACTGCTAGTTTGGACAACACCGTGAAACTGTGGAATCTGCAAGGCAAAGTACTGCAAACCCTCACCGGACATAGCCAATATCTCATAACCGTCGCCTTTAGCCCAGACGGCCAAACTATCGCTACTGCTAGTTTGGACAACACCGTGAAACTGTGGAATCTCAAAGGCAAACCCCTGCACACCCTCACTGGACATAGCGAACCTGTCACTAGCGTGGCCTTTAGCCGAGATGGCCAGACTATCGCTTCTGCTAGTTTGGACAACACCGTGAAACTGTGGAATCTCAAAGGCAAAGACCTGCACATCCTCACTGGACATAGCGCAGATGTCACTAGCGTCGCCTTTAGCCGAGATGACCAGACTATTGCTACTGCTAGTTGGGACAAGACGGTGAAACTATGGAATCACCAAGGCAAACACCTGCAAACCCTCACCGGACATAGCGATTGGGTGAATAGCGTCGTCTTTAGCCCAGATGGCCAGACTATCGCTACTGCTAGTGATGACAACACGGTGAAACTGTGGAATCGAGAAGGCAAACCCCTGCACACCCTCACTGGACATAGCGATTGGGTGAATAGCGTGGTCTTTAGCCGAGATGGCCAGACTATCGCTTCTGCTAGTGATGACAACACGGTGAAACTGTGGAATCGAGAAGGCAAACACCTGCACACCCTCACTGGACATAGCGAACCTGTCAATAGCGTCGCCTTTAGCCGAGATGGCCAGACTATCGCTTCTGCTAGTTGGGACAAGACTGTGAAACTGTGGAATCGAGAAGGCAAACACCTGCACACCCTCACCGAACACAAAGCAAATGTCACTAGCGTGGCCTTTAGCCCAGATGGCCAGACTATCGCTACTGCTAGTTGGGACAAGACGGTGAAACTATGGAATCACCAAGGCAAACACCTGCAAACCCTCACCGGACATAGCGATTGGGTCAATAACGTGGTCTTTAGCCGAGATGGCCAGACTCTTGCTTCTGCTAGTTGGGACAAGACGGTGAAACTATGGAATCACCAAGGCAAACACCTGCAAACCCTCACCGGACATAGCGATTGGGTCAATAGCGTGGTCTTTAGCCGAGATGGCCAGACTCTTGCTTCTGCTAGTGCAGACAACACTGTAATTTTATGGAATTTCGATTTAGGTGATTTAGTGGCAAAGAGTTGTGATTGGCTCCATGATTACCTAGTCACTCATAAAGACGAAGAAGAATTAAGGGAAATTTGTGGTATTAAATGAAGAAGGGAGCAGGGAGCAGGGAGCAGGGAGCAGGGAAGAAAATAGGGAGCAGGGAGTAGGGAGCAGGGGTAGCTTTTACCCACATTCTCCCCTTATTCCTGATTCAACACTTCCGGTAATTTCCAAGACCGCCCTTGACAGTAAACATAACCATTATTAGTATAAATCCCGGAAAGTGCCCTAGCTAATATCAAGAATTCCTGCTGTTCTTCCGCAGTCATATAATTTTCATTGTGTAGACTCCCTGAGGCTCGGTTTGGATCTCCTCCGGAGTCCAGATATCGCTGACGAGCCAGAGTGGAGAGTTCTATCATTCGTTGATATTGCTGTTGTTGTAATTCACTTAAGGGCTTCATAATTCGGCTACAGGTGTAATCGGGGTAATTTCACCATTTGGTAAAAGCATAGCAAAGGGCAGCAGAAGGCTGGCAGTGCTGATGTACCAAATGCCATTGTCTTGGTCATAAACAGTATTTTCTAGTAAACCTAAGGTATCCAAAGCATTGAGAATTAGATATTGTGCTTCTGTTGGTTCCATCACACCCGACCGAAGTTATAGGGATGTTGGTGATTTTACTCCCAAAGTAAGCATTCAGCCGTCAGCTGTCAGCCATCAGCGAATGCGCTACGCGCACGCTACGCGAACAGCTATAAGTGATTAGTGATTAGTGATTAGTGATCAGCTTTTGAATAAAAGAGGTAAGCATTAGTTTAATCTGAGTCAAGTGAGAGCGTCGTTCGCACAGCGTGGCCATTCGCGTAGCGTGGCCAAAGGCCAAGGCCAAAGCCTGTGCTAGGAACGAGGTTTATTTTAAACTGACTGCTGACTGCTGACTGCTGACTGCTGACTGCTGACTGCTTACCTTTCAGGTTTTGAATAAAACAGGTAAGCATTTGTTTAATAGGGGGATGGGCAAATAGGCAAATAGGCAGATGGGAAGTATGGGAAGTATGGGAAGTATGGGTAGATGGGGCGATGGGGAGATTTTTATTAGAGTAATTATACCGACATCATATAATCCCTGTTGATAAAGCCAGTAAAAACTGGTTTACCATGGTTAATAGTATGTTTAACTACATTTTTGGTGATTTTCATACTATGTCCTGATCTGTTGACAATAACGATAGCTAGGAAAATTTTATGGCTGGATTAAACATATTTTGATAAAATAGTCAACAGTTAATATCATAAGTTAAAATCAGAATTTGTCATTAAATGTTAATAAACATAAACTCGCGTTACCACAAAGGTAAATTGGGGCTACTATAGTAACTTAAGTAATCATATAAACATAATCCCGGAAGGTAAATATGATACAAGCTGCTTTCAAAAGGCTAATTCCTTTCGAGTCTCTTCTTGAAGCAATTACTACTCTGGAAATAGAAGACAAAATTAAGCTCAATCAAATCCTCGAAGAAGATATTGCTGAAATCCCACCGCAAATTGCATTAAAAAAATTGTTACAGCAACCAGTCTCCGAAATGCACTTTGAGCAATTTGAGGAACCTTTCCAAGCACCCGAGCCTGCTAAGACTGAAACTTCAAACCTGTCTCTGATTCCCTTGTGTCCCCTGCTGCCTCTAATTCCCTTACGTACCTCAGGGGATAACGTTGCGTGAAGAAATGCGATGTTCCTTCGTAACCGCTTCGCGATCGCAATCATGTCGGTGCGTTAGCTTTGCCTAACGCACCCTATTCGCTGAATGCTGATAACTGTTCGCGAAGCGTGCGCGTAGCGCTTTAGCTGAATGCTTACTAAACTTAACGAGAAATAATCACCGTAGAGCTATCGCGGTCGTCATCTTCAAAAATTGCCCCTAAGCGCATCAACACCCGTTTCATATGATTAGAAATACCTCGATTTTTAGCGAACCTAGCCCCTTTCACTTTTGCCCCCCTAATTTCAGCATGACTAAAATCAGCCCCTCTCAAATTGGCACCATCTAACTCAGCAAGATTCATCTTCGCACTTCTGAGATTAGCACTCCTAAGGTCAGCATTTTCAAAGATAGCCAAACTCAAGTCAGCTCCCTGAAGATCAACTCCCCTGAGATCACTGTGACTTAAGTCGCTACGAATCAGCTCAGCTTTGCGAAGGTTGGCACGAATCAGATGGACATAACTCAAATTAGCACGAATCAGGCAGACTTGGGTCATATCTGCTAAACTTAAATCAGCACCTTTAAGATTAGTTCCCCTCAGTTTCGCACCTTTGAGATTAGCTTCACTAAGCTCAGCACAGCTTAAGTTAGCATGGGATAAATCAACACACCTCAAGTCAGCCCCCCCCAGGTGGGCACGGATCAGGTTAGTCCCCTGAAGGTTAGCTCTGCTCAAAATCGCATTACCCAGATTAGCCCCCCTGAGTTTAGCCCCCTGGAGGTAAGCACCTCCCAATTTAGCCTCGCTAAGATTAACACCAGTGAGGTCAGTTTTCCTGACGTCAGCTCCCCTCAAGTCAGCACCACTGAGGTCACCATCCCTGAGATTAGCACCATCTAATCGTATCCCCCTCAGGTCAGCACCACCAAGGCTTACCCCCTGGAGATTAGCACTCCTGAAGTCGCTCATGCTTAGATTGGCACTCCTGAAATCAGCCCCCCTCAAGTCAGCATTACAGAAGTTGGCACCTTGGAGGTTAGCCCCCCGGAAATCTGTTCCTCTGAAATCCGCTTCAATCAACCTAGCTTGGCTGAGGTCAGTGTAACTTAAGTCAGCTGCAGTGAAGTGCTCAGCCAGATTCAGCCCAACCATTGCAGTCAACTGCTCAAGATTGTCTGTTTCTGCCACTACAACCCGCTTGATCAGGCTGAGCAGAATCGGTTGAGATTTTTCCTCACCCATATTGCAATTCCACTCGAGACAGATAGGGCTTAAATTTACTTACCAACAAATGTTCCACAATCAGTCTGTTCAGCACAACGGTTTTATTGCGGGTAAGGTTATTAGACCACAACCCCTCAACTTCAGTTAGACAAATATCTCGCTGGGATACTTCAAAGATTGCTTGGATACGACAGGGTAAAGCAGTGACATTCACCGTTGCTAGCTTTACCCGATTCAGGCAACCAAATAAAACACCATTGCCCTTCTGTTCTTCAAAAATCCAGGCAGGATTTTCCCCCGAAACTTGATTGGTAATGTGGCACCAGGAAACTTGATCGGTCTCGTGGGATTCTGGTTGAGATTCTGGTTGGCATCTCTCGTGGAATTGCCATTGGGTAGCTTCTGGAGTAACATTACTTCCCCCTTTTTCCCTGTTGGCATTAGAGTCTGTTGGACGCTGCTTGAGATCACAATTAGGCCATGATGACTGTTGATTACCTACTGTTGCCAGTTGAATATAACCACCAAGCTCACGGAATTCATAGGGGATATTACCATGTTGGAGATGAAGGCGCAGTACTCCACCTTTGAGTCCAAATTTAACACGACCTTCGAGCAACTCTTCCCAGTGCTGGTTAAATTGAATGGTTAGGTATAAATTAATCTGCGGGATTTTAGAGGGTTTTTGCCAAAACTTACGTTTTTGTTTGTTTGGCGGAATCAGCGTTCCTTCCAATTTCATCCCTAAGCAATCTAGGCATTTATTCTTAGGCTCTGGTGGAGGCATGTAATAGCAAAGGGAATAGGGAATAGGGAATAGGGAACAGGGAGTAGGGAGTAGGGAGTAGGGAGTAGGGAGTAGGAAACTTACGATCCAAAATTCCCACAATTCCTACACGGATTGCTCAAGTAAATACTCTAGCGTTTATCATAGCTATGAGGTACACATTTTTTTTTAGGTCTTGCCTCTTGCCTCTTGCATATTAGCTGCTTCCTGCTCCCTGCTCCCTGCTCCGTAAAACCCAGATAATTGTACCTCATGAGTGTAATAATTGCTATAGGTTAATAACCTAAGGTTAAGGCACCAGGTCGGCGAGGATCAGATGCACCTTCAAATGAATTGTTAATGTACATGATACTCTGGGTACTCCCCATAGCATTACTCACCGAAATCTTATATCCTTTATACTTTAATAATTGGGTTGTATCACCATTCAAACCCTGTTCTATAAAAAGTTTATCCGGTAACCGTTAAACTAAGCTGGGAGGTCGCCCTCTCCAACTCGTCTTCAAAACCGTACTTGTGACTTTCACCACATACGGCTCCTCGTGTCTGAAGTCCTTTGTCATTAGGTACCTTATATAGGGTTTTCATCGCAGCTCCCCGAGCAAAGCTCCCCAGACGCAGCGCCATGCACTACGATACACACTCGCCGCTTTTGACGACACCCGACACCCGACTCCCGACTCCCGACCCCCGACTCCCGACTCCCGACGCCCGACTCCCGACTCCCGACTCCCGACTCCCGACTCCCGACTCCCGACTCCCGACTCCCGACTCCCGACTCCCGACGATTCAAACTAAAATCTTAAACCAAATCCACCTTGAACAGAAGCAGCGACGCCGCCACCCTCCCGATAGGCATCAAAAGCAATAATCGCATTACCAAACAAAACCGTTTGGCTATTAGGGATCATAAAATCAATACCAGGTTGTATAGCAAAACTCGTTTTATCTCCTACTGGTGAGGGAGAGTGACCGCTAGCAAATACAGCCCCTGCTCCCACGTAAGCATCGGTTTGCCAATTAAGGGGGAAATCGTAACTAATTGTTGGCACAATAGCAGTGCCAGCACCAATCAGGGCTTGTGTCCGGAAGGAAATCGGGATTTCTAGGAATTTGTAGCGAAACGCAATTAATCCACCAATTTGCTGACCTTCTCCATCATCATCCTTTGTAATACCAAAGGTAGGACCGATTCCCACATAACTTCCGTAGGCAGCTTGAGCAAATGCTGGTTGCGACTTAATCATTAAACTAGCCAGACTCCCCAGCACCAGCGTTCCTAGTGTGGACAATAAACCAATAGCATTACCCATTTCCTCAACTCCTCAATCCTAATTCTAATGATGGCTGCTTTCTCGCTCATATTAGCTTAATTGCTTTGGTGAAACTAATATAGCAAAGGTAACAGGGAACAGGGAACAGGGAACAGGGAATAGGGAACAGGGAATAGGGAACAGGGAACAGGCAAGAAAGTAAAAATTATTTGATTATAATATAAACCGCTATATACAGGTTGATGTTTTGTTCACTGTTGATAGTTAACTTTAAATCAACGCAATCCATTAAGCAATCTATTCTGGTTAAGGGGGTTTTCAACTCAAGTCAACTCGAATATACTGAATCGACTCAGTAGCTTTTGAATTTGTGCGATAGCTAATTTTTTGACAATAGAAAAAAATCAAGTAGGCTGATTTTTTTCGTGGTCAATTTATATGATTAAAACTTTATAGCGTTTCTCATAGTTATCAGGTAAACATGATTTTATTCCTACTCCCTACTCCCTACTCCCTACTCCCTGTTCCCTATTCCCTATTCCCGATTCCCTATTCCCTACTCCCTACTCCCTACTCCCTACTCCCTATTCCCTACTCCCTACTCTAAAATAGTGTCACAAACATCGAGGATGAAGTCCACCATAGGTACAAATATATCGAAGTTGCTGCTCATCTAAATTTTTAACATTGGTAAAATTCACACCCTTAATCCGGGCTAAATTCGATTTAGGTGGTGGCAAGGTAATAAATTGATTAGCCTTGTTCTGTTTAGCCATAGCAAAGGTAACTCCCAGAAAATCTGCTCCAGCTAAATTAGCCCCTCGCAAATCCGCAGCACTTAGATTAGCGTGACGTAGCTTAGCATTGTACAGCTGGGCATTGCGTAAATTAGCCCCTACCAATTGGGTTGAATTAAAATCAACATTTTTGAGATTAGCATTACTCAAATTTGCCCTAGAAAGATTCGCTCCTTGCCAGCTTGATTGACTTAAATCAGCATAAGAGAAATCACTCCCCACAGCACTAACTTTGCCCAAACGAGCACCATGAAGACTAGAGAGACTGAATTTTGCTTCCCCCAAATTAGCTCCTGTGAGGCTAGCATTTTCTAAGATAGCTCTACGGAAATCAGCATTAATCAGCTGGGCACTGCTGAGATTAGCACCGATCAGGCTACCGTTATAAAACCTTGCTCGGTTCAGGGTTGCCCCGATTAAATTGGTGCGATTCATCAAGACATTGTCGAGAATAGCACCAGTTAGGTTAACTTCTCTGAGATCAGCTCCGCTGAAGTCACTGACCCAATCATCAAAAGTGCCAAAATGTTCATCCTCACCAGGGCCATAGAAGCGACTACCCTGCAAATTAGCACCGGACAAATTAGCGTAGCGGAAATTAATGCCCGACAAATTCAGATTGTTCAGAATTGGATTAAAATAGCCATAACCCTGATTAACCTTACTGAGGTTAATATAGCTCAGGTTAGCATTATGCACTTGACCGTCGTAGATAGTCAGAATTTTCGAGATAGCTTGCTTAGTTGCTCGGTGCCGCACCGCTAGCACTCCCCCAACCCCTGGTTTACCTTCCCTGGTTAGGGTTTTCTGGTCGTTGGCCAAAGATTGATTCAATATTCGTAGATGGGGAAGGGGTTGAACACCTTTACTGACCAAGGTTTGTTGGAGGGTATCAATCAAGCTAGGGGTATTTTCCTGACCCAGCAAATCCACCAGAAACGGTACAGCACGATGGTCGTCTATCCTACCTAGAGCCAGAATTGATCCCAAACGTTCTTCTTGAGCAGTGCTATCAGTGGAGCTTAATTGTTTCACTAAGGTCAGAAAGACCTGATTTTTCTGCTGATTGAACGCTCGCCAATTGGCCTGACTTTGAATATAGATTTGGGTACCCACAAACGTGCCGAGTACAGAACCCATCCCGCCAAAGGTAACAATTAGCAGAGTAAGACCAGGATTTCGGCGCATCCACAACCAAAGATTGGGGGAGTGCTGTTGAGATTTTGAGTACAGGGTAATGGGATTAACTGTTGCGCTACGGTAACCCCAGGTAGCTTTCTGGTGATTAGACCATTGCCCATCAGTTTCCTCCTCTAGCTCTACCTCTTCATACTCTTGAGACCATTGCCCATCAGTCTCCTCCTCTAGCTCAACCTCTTCATACTCTGGTGAGGGGGAGGATTCAAAACTTGACCAGTACGGCAAGAGCAACCGAGAGGAATCCGACACATAAGTTCCGGCTATGTAGTCGTGGAGGCTGCGATGTTGAGCATTTAATACAGAACTAAAACTCTCTGCCAATAGCATCAATCCTGCCAATCCCAACAAAATTAACAAGTCGGGAAACGCTCCAGTGTAGCGCCAGAGTAAATAAGCACTTCCCAGTGGTAATCCCCAGCGTCCCACTGCCTCACGCCACACCGCACCGATCAAACCAGGCGGTTTTCCCGAAGCGGTAACCACTCGCACTCCAAACCAACCTTTGGGAATAGTTTGACCAGTTTTTCCCAGCAGATAAAGTTGCCATAGGGTTACTCCTACTGGCATCACTAACGAAGCACACCAAAAAAAATTGGTCAGGGGAGTGACTCGCTTGGTTAGTTGTAGGCGCGGGTAAGCTAGAGTTTTTGCGATCGCATTCTGGGTTGCCCCCAACACTGGGTTAAGGGGAACCGGTTCTGCCTTCGAGTATTTTTCTGCATACAAACCAATCCCGTAAGGGAGCAATGCACTAGTAGTTACCAGCGATACTTCCAAAAGCGCTGCCACGCAACGCCTAGTCACCAGTGGCAGAACCAAGTTCAGTCGCAGCGGAAAATACCAGCTACCTTCTCGATGTTGACCTGTTTTTAGAGTGGGGCTAGCCATATTTAATTACCAGGCTGCTTATGGTTGCTTTGTAATGACTTTAAACGCTGATTTCAAGGATCAGTAAGCAAATTCCCCGAGATTATAGCAGATTTTGCTTGATACCATTTTTTTTTGCAAACACCTGATGACTATGTTTAACTATGTCTAGACTTAACCAGTTGAATATCGGCAATAGCACTGAACTGCTATGAAATCAAGCCTCATCATTATATAGCAGTTTTAAATTGGGTGAGGTATCCCGCCCTTGGGGTTAATGGGAGTAGGGAATAGGGAGTGATGTAAGGATTGTAAAGCGAAACAAATTCAAATGGAGATAGTCAAGTAATCTAGAACAAGTGTATTAGTAATAGATCAGAAGACTTTAGGGGATGACAATGACTAAACTATTCCCACACTGGATGATTGTTCCGATCACCATAGCTGTATGCTTAAGTAGCGCTGGTGTCGCCAGCGCCGAAACCATCAACCTTGAGCCTGAATTCCAGCCTGATCCCATCGTAGTTACTGGAAACTCTGGAGGATCAAACAAGAGCCAATGCGGTATGATTAGTAACCAGCCCAATCATGTCATTAATTTGAACCAAGATTTTACCTACTTGCGCTTCAACCTAGAAAGCCAGGGCCAGCCCACTCTATTGATTCAGGAGCCAAATGGTACCTCATGTACACAGGCCGATAATTTATCTGGGGGGAATATTGTGAAAATGGGATATTGGGAGCAAGGCAGCTACTCATTCTACGTCGGCGATCGCAATGGTGAACAGCATCCTTATACCTTATCGATCACTAAAACTCCCTAGTACCAGCGTGCAGAATGAAAAGTTCAACAGTCAATAATTATTGTACGTAAGGCTTTTGGGTGCAAGCCTTTTGCCTGACAACTGCGGCGAAGTCTATGGTTGATTAGTCAATGCTCTAATCTTCAATCTGCTCAACCGATACCTCAACCGCTTCAACATCAATTGTACCTGGAGCTGTTAAGCGCTTAAAACGACCCTGTTCTATCTTCAAAACTTCCCCGCAACTGGGGCACTGACACTGGGTATTATTAAACCCAGTAAACTCATAGGCACAGACTGGACATTGATCTTCCACTAGATTACGTCTGAGCCACCAGCGAACTCCGAACCAGGCAATCACTGGTGAGATGATTAAAAAAGCAATCAAAATCAAAAAACCATTGACTACCCATCCCAAGCCAACTGTGCCTAGCAAGAAACAAGTTAAGAAGAACGCTAGCCAACAGCCCATACCTGACAGGTTGAACTGAAACTGTCTCGGGGTATTTTGATTCACTGTTTTCTTTTAACAATAACAAATATGATCGGGTAGTTATATCCTAGTTCAGATTCGCCTTAACTTGAAGGGCAACTCCCCCTCGCTGCTTATGCTCCACGAGGGGCTTGTGACCCAAAGCTGAAAACCCATAAACCAAGCTTTCCCTATTCCCAGGCTTGATTCTGGCTTTATTACTAAGAAGGATAGGGATGTACGGGAACCAGAACAATGTTTAAGCAAAATCGAGGAACTCTTTTAACCGCTTTGTCAGAGCCTCTTTACTAAATAACCCTAGGGATTGTTCTCGTAACCACTCACCATCACAGCGCTGATCCTCTCCCTTGAGAATTTCAATACAAGCTGCAGCAACTGCATCAGGGTCTCGATAGGGAACTTGCCAACCAAGCTGACCATCTTGCAACGGATCAGCAGAACCATCAGAATCCCCAGAAAGGACAGGTTTACCACAAGCCATGGCCTCTAGGTATACAATCCCAAAGCCTTCTTGAGAGGGCATGACGTAGGCATCAGCCACTCGGTAGTGTTCCACTAATTCTGGTGTAGGGACAAAACCAGCAAAAACCACCCGCTCGGCAACACCCAAATCTTTCGCTAGCTGTGCCAGTCTCGGTTGATCATCACCACGACCAATGACTAGATATTTAACCTCTGGAAAGATTTTTGCGATCGCAGGAAGTGCTTGAATGGTAACATCAACTCCTTTATAAATATCCCCAGACCACAGACGGGCCACAGTCATCAACACCTTAGCACCAGTCAGACCATACTTTTCGATTAAGGCTGGTGATTTCGGACCAGGAGTAAAAGTATTCCCATCAACAGCACAAGGCAACATCTTTACCTTTTCAGGATTTAGCTTATTGGCAGCACAAGCGCGATCGCGACTGTAACGACTGATAGTCCAAATTGCTCCTGCCCGGTCTAGGGCATTACGTTCTTTTAGGGGTAAGGGTTGCCAAACCTCTTTGCCATAGGTCAAAACTGTATAGGGAATCCCCAGACTATTGCACAACAGCTGAGTCAGGGGAGCCAGTTTGATATGACCGCAGAAAACATGCTTGGGACGTTTTTGCCATAAATAAAACCCCAGCGCTATTGTTAAGCGAACACGCCCTAGCACAGGAGGCTTGGTTTTCAGGTAATGGAATCTGAGTGGGTAGACATCAAAGGGATTGTCACAACCTAGACCATCCCGCAGCAAAAATACTTCAGCCCTAGAACTGGTAACAGTCTTAGCAGCAACAGACAAATATGCCTGGAAAATATCTTTGACGTAGGATTGGATGCCCCCTTCACACTCAAAAATCTCTAGGAAAATGAATACGTAGTTAGATGCGGTTTTCTGTGTGTCGCTCAAATTCGTTAGTTTTGAATTCGATTCACCTATCTTACCCTCGAACTATTTCTAAAAGCATTAGGGATATTAGGGAAAAAGAACCAAGAACTTGTAGCCATGGGAGACAGGGTTACAAGTTCTTGGCACTGAGGAAATTCTTTGAAATTCCTATCAAGCAAAAATCCCACGGCTCAAAGTACGTGGGATTTTCAGAAAAGCTTTTTTACAGGACTAATCACGCTACCACTGGAAATCCCACAAACTCTAGATGAAGCTTCCACCACCTGGTTATCACCGTTCGCGTAGCGTGGCGATAGCCAGGTGGTGGTGTCTTATGCTAATCTAGGGCTAGCCGCAGCCCACAAATCACACAAGCAAACCCAGCTTCTAGGTGGTCGTCCAGAACTTTTGCTGGAACGACCCTCACCGTCATTTCTGCGAGTGAGTTTAAACACACCTCTAGCACCGATGTTGTAAGCGCCGTTTAAGTCGGCATTAAACCGCTTACCTGAAGGGAAGGTTGCCAAAGAGTATTTTTGAGAATTTCTCTTAACCGTACCAGAGCCATCAAAAGCAAGTTTAGAGGTATAAGACGCAACGACTTCTATCACTTTTCCACCCAATTCAGCCCATTTCATTTCTGTGAAGTCGCGGATTTTTGCCTTGAGCCATCCGTGGAATCTTTGTTTTAAATTAGACCGCTTTCGTCCACCAATGGGCTTCCACCCTTTAAGATTCTCGAATACAATGGCTTCCGAGTTAAACTTTTCAGCAATCTCAACAATCCGCTTGGAAACAATATGGCCAATTTGGTTATTGATTCTTTGGCATTTTTGATAAGTCAAAGAGCAAAAACCTTTATGTAGTTTTCCTCCTTTTCCCATCGTTTTCGATGCTCTTGCTGATACGGACTTTAGTCGTTTGTCCCTGCGGTCTATGTCTCTTCCAAGATGAATAAAATCACGATGGATTACAGTGCCACTATGGGTTACAACTGCTACGGTAGCGGTAGTATTAATCCCTAAATCTACCGCAGTTATGTTAGCCAATGGCTGGCGTTTTTCGGGTTTGCAAGTAAACGGAACAGACAGATGACAGTACCGTACGTTAAAAATCAACGAAGGGGACATCATCTTGTTTGTAGCTATCTTATGACGCTCTCTTAGACCAGTTATTTGAACTGTAGTCCAAACCCAATCTTTACCATTAAAAGCCTTGATTTCGATTTGGTCAAAACCATGTAGCTTGTAACATTGACCTTTGTACAAAGCTGGATAGCAGCCAGTATCAGCATTTAATCTTGGTGGCTTGCTATCTTTTCTTTTTCGACTACCAGACTGCCATTCACGGTATCGAGTCACATAACTACTAACCTGTCCAGCGGCAAATGCTATCGCAGCTCGACGGTAGTAACTAGGGAACTTGTAAAAAGCCTTGTTGAATTGTGGATATTTGATATTTGGACGCTTGGCTGTTTTATGCATCAACTTTTCGACAGCAGGAGTTAGCTGTACAGCAGTCAAGCCACCAAGCTCAGACCAATGAGTATATATAATACCGACTAAGTACCTACAAGCCTGACGATAAACTTTAACCGTCTCCGAAAACAAGATTTTTTGTCCGGGAGACGGATTAAGCTTCCATTTATCAGTCCTGATGACTTTGGTCGGCGTTTTCACTAGTCTATGATTCTATTGTTAGTTAATATTTTAACCTCTAAAAATGTAGACGACAATAGATTGATTGATGTTTTAGGTTTTTAGCTATTGTTGTTGGCGTGGACTAACCCCCACCTGGACGAGGTGGGGGAATGCGTCTCACGTCTTGTTCAAACTCTAGTTGTAGGATCAGCCTGATGGTTAGGCTTATCTTAAAACAGACCCAAAGTCAAAGACTGATCAATGGGGAAGGTAGCACCAACACCAAGCCAGATGGTGACTAGGGTACCAAATAAAAATACCGTAGTTGCCACTGGACGGCGGAATGGGTTCTGGAATTTGTTAACACCTTCGATGAAGGGAACCAGCATCAGACCCAAGGGAACTGATCCCATAGCAGCAATACCCAAAAGTTTATTAGGGAGAATCCGCAAAATTTGGAAAACAGGATATAGATACCATTCCGGGAGGATTTCTAACGGTGTGGCAAAGGGATCTGCTGGCTCACCAATCATAGCTGGATCGAGCACAGCTAAACCAATGCATAGAGCAATGGAACCCATGATTACCACTGGGAAAACGTAGAGGAGGTCATTAGGCCAAGCTGGCTCGCCATAATAATTATGACCCATCCCCTTGGCTAGTTTGGCACGTAAAATGGGATCGTCTAGATCCGGCTTTTTAAGAACTGACATTGCTTAAATTATTCTCCTTAATAAGTAAAGGTAAGCAGGTGGCAGCAGGAAGGTTTGCATTTAGTTTTAACACTTTCCTGACTTTTAGTCAGTACAGATTTACAACGGACCAGAAATGCCCTGTTTGCGAATCATCAGGAAGTGCAGCAGCATGAAGACAGCGATAAACCAGGGTAGAACAAAGGTATGTAGGCTGTAGTAGCGACTCAGAGTACCCTGACCTACACTAGTACCACCGCGCAGCAGTTCGACGATTAAAGAACCAACTACGGGAATAGCTTCAGGAACGCCAGATACAATCTTGACCGCCCAGTAACCAACTTGGTCCCAAGGCAAGGAGTAGCCAGTCACACCGAAAGAGACTGTAATTACTGCTAAAACTACCCCTGTCACCCAGGTCAGTTCACGGGGCTTTTTGAAACCACCAGTCAGATAGACCCGGAAGACGTGCAGAATCATCATCAGCACCATCATGCTGGCAGACCAGCGGTGAACAGAGCGGATCAGCCAGCCAAAGCTCACTTCAGTCATAATGTACTGTACAGAGCTAAATGCCTCAGCGACCGTCGGCTTGTAGTAGAAGGTCATGGCAAATCCAGTAGCAAACTGGATTATAAAGCAAGTTAGAGTAATTCCACCCAGGCAGTAAAAAATATTAACGTGGGGAGGTACGTACTTTGAAGTGATGTCATCGGAAAGTGCCTGAATTTCCAGACGCTCCTCAAACCAGTCGTATACTTTCGAGTCAGTGATTTGCTTAGAAAACATGAGGCCAGAGTTTCCGAAAGGATTTTGCCGTCAGACGTTGAATGTCGGAGTCTTCAACTCCCTAAGTTACAACGAATACAGCCTATATGTTACATGATGTTAATTTTAACATGACTTGCTTCATTAATTTGCCGTAAACTCTGGCGGTTACAGCCCTAATATTATACCTGATAGCGGTTACAGGTAATATAACTTAACAAGTACTCTAATAATTTTGATCATGCACAAACGATCCTTGTGGGTTGGACTGTTACTAATCTTGCCAATCATGCTATTGTCTGCCTGCTGGACACCAAAAGCGGCTGCCTTCTCTCAGGAGGAAAGGCTTTTCTCCCAAGCATGGCGGATTGTCTCTCAATCCTACGTTGATGATACCTTTAACCATCAAAATTGGTGGTCGTTACGTCAGAAGACCTTGAAAAAGCGGCTGCCTAATCGTGAAGCTACCTATACTGCCATAGAAACAATGTTAGGTAGTCTTGGGGATCCCTTCACACGATTGCTCAGACCTGAACAATATCATAGTTTGCAAATCAGCACCTCTGGTGAACTCTCCGGTGTCGGGCTACAAATTGCCATTGATGTGGAAACTGGTCAGTTAGAAGTAATCACCCCAATTGCTCAATCACCAGCGGATTTAGCCGGTATCCGACCACGGGATCATATCCTAGAAATTGATGGCATGCTGACTAGGGACATGACTCTAGATGAAGCAGCAGCGCGGATGCGTGGACCAATTGGTACAACAGTTACCTTGACAATTCAAGGCCAGAAAGAACAGCCAAAATTGGTGGAAATAGTACGCGATCGCATTTCCCTAAACCCAGTGTATTCTGTCCTCGATACCCAGGACAATAGAGACCCAGTCGGTTATATTCGCCTGTCTCAATTTAGTGCCAACGCCCCAATGGAAGTTGCCCACGCCGTTGCTAAACTCAAGGAGATGGGTGCAGATGGCTATATTCTTGATCTGAGGAATAATCCAGGGGGTCTATTGCAGGCAGGTATTGAAATTGCTCGCCTCTGGTTAGATCAAGGCACTATTGTTTACACCGTTAACCGCCAAGGCACCATTGGTAGCTTTGAAGCGTATGGTGACGCTCTTACGCAAGACCCCTTGGTCGTATTAGTTAATCAAGGCAGCGCCAGTGCTAGTGAGATTCTAGCTGGGGCTTTACAGGACAATGGTAGGGCAAAGCTAGTAGGGGAAAAAACCTTTGGCAAAGGGTTAATTCAGTCGTTATTTGAACTAATCGATGGGTCAGGATTAGCAGTTACTGTTGCCAAGTACGAGACACCAAATCACCGGGATATTAATAAATTAGGGATTGAGCCAGACTTGGAGGTGCCTTTAGAAGCAATTACTATGAGCCAAGTGGGAACAGAAGCAGATAGTCAGTATCAGGAAGCAATCAAGTTGTTAACCTCTGATACTTTTCTTGCTAAGGCAAGTTAGATTATCTGTAGATTAGGGCGTCAGAGCATCAGGGGGTCAGGGCGTCAGATATATAGCTCTTCTGGGTTTTTAAACTTCGCCCAAACTTGCTGATAAACGCTCTGTAGCTTGGTCAATCACCCCTTTGCCTCGCAAAAAACCAGTATTGGCACCAGGACAGATAAATTGAAGAGTCTCTGGGGTAAAACGCTCAAGCAACGATTGCAGACTCCGAATCTGTCTCGGCCAATGAAATGTTTTCGGGGTTCGCAGGGGCAACAGTTCTCCTTGTTTACTAGGAAGCAAATGACGCCCAGAAAATAGCACACCCCCGGCACCAGTGTAGTAAAGACAAGAAGAACCAGGAGAGTGACCAGGAGTCCAAATGACGTAGCAGCAGGGATTTATAGTGAACTTCTGGTGAAATGTAACTACCTCCAATCCCGGCAGTAAGTAAGCCTCTTGTTCTTGAATCAGGACTTGGCACCCCATACTCTCCTGAATTTCCTTTGCTTTACCAATACCACCCCGATGGGTAATAAACAGTAATGAGACTCCCCCTTGCTCACGCAAAAATTGTTGGTTAGTCTCATTCCAGGCAGGACAATCAATCAATAGGTTGAAGGAATTTCCTACAATAATATAAGCCGTACCACCTAACGTATCTCGATTGGGTGGAAAAGCGAAAATGGTATCTAGAACAAGGCGTGGTGGCTTGGATGCAGCAGGTTGCTGATTAGAAGATGCGCTTGGCGTAAGATTAAAATCGCCTTTTGCTGGAGTATCGGGTTGCACAATGCTTGTAGTTTAATTGTAGTTTTTAGTAGACGGTGTGATCTTTCATCATGGAACTCTGGCTACTCCCATTTATTTTACTCGCTGTGATCACTTACTTCGTTATCCAGCGAAGCGTTGCTAGCCTCACTCGGACACCAGTCTGGTTACTGTGGCTGGTAATGATGACTCCACCACTAGTCTGGATTGGTTGGACTCTGTTCAATGGTGAGAACACACCAATACCACCAGCCCTATTGCTCGGTCCATTTGTCATTTGCTTGCCATTGTACTGGCTGCTGATTCAGTGGGGACGCTCAGATCCCAATTCAACAATGACCAAAGAGAATCCTACTAAAACAACTACCTCAGACCCGGTCGCCAAAATTTCATCGGCAACTGAAAAGTCAAGCCTTCGTCCTATAACTAAAGAAGAAGAAAAAGACCTCAGAAATTGTTTTCCCTGGGGAATCTACTATCTCCAGAATATTGAGTACCGACCTCAAGTGGTGTTGTGTCGCGGCAAACTGCGCACTAACCCAGAGCAAGCCTACCGTACCGTGCGGTCAAATATAGAAGCTGAGTTTGGCGATCGCTTCTTCGTAGTCTTTCAAGAAAGCTTTAGCGGCAAACCCTTTTTTGCTCTAGTGCCCAATACCAAAAAATCAACCAAACCTTACAGGGGGTCTGAATCATTAACGCGACCTGGTTTAGCATTGGGGCTGATGGTGATTACCTTGTTTACCACCACCTGGATGGGAACTCAGATCGCTGGGGTGTCGGAAAATCCCCTTACTGACCCAGCGCTTTTACTGCAAGGACTGCCCTATGCCCTGGCCTTAATGGCAATTCTCAGCATTCATGAACTTGGCCATTATTTCGCCGCAATGGTTTACAAGGTGCGTACAACTCTGCCTTACTTTATCCCGATACCCTTTTTATTCTTGGGAACATTGGGAGCATTTATTCATATACGCTCTCCTGTTCCTAACCGTAAAGCCTTATTTGATATAGGCATTGCTGGTCCACTAGTCGGCTTAGTGGTTACCCTACCAATCCTCATGTGGGGATTAGCTCATTCCACTATAGTGCCTTTGTCTGACTCTTCAGGAATCTTGAACCTAGAATCCCTCAATCCCCGATTTTCCTTTTTGCTCACCTTACTAAGTAAATGGGCATTGGGCAGTGAATTTGTCTCCAACACAGCCATTAACCTTCATCCTGTGGCAGTCGCTGGTTATGTCGGTTTAGTTGTTACTGCTTTCAATTTAATGCCAGTGGGGCAACTTGATGGTGGGCATATCGTCCATGCCATGTTGGGTCAAAGAACTGGTATGACCATTGGTCAAATTACCCGGCTGTTAATGATGCTCTTAGTATTGATTCAGCCAGAATTACTCCTGTGGGGAATTATTATTTTATTCATGCCAGTGGCAGATGAACCAGCCCTTAATGATGTTTCAGAACTTGACAACTGGCGAGATTTGTGCGGAATTATAGCCTTGTTGATTTTAGTCAGTATTATTTTGCCAGTACCAGGAACAATCACTAAGTTGTTAAGTATTTAGTCAAAATTTAACATTGAGAAGTGAAAATTGAGACTATAAAATTGTTAATTGTGAATTGTTGGATATTAACAGTTAACAATTAATAATTAACAATTGAATAAAGTGGTTGTCATAGAAATCAGGTACACAGGATTTTTTTCCCTACTCCCTACTCCCTACTCCCTACTCCCTACTCCCTACTCCCTACTCCCTACTCCCTACTCCCTACTCCCTACTCCCTACTCCCTACTCCCTACTCCCTATTCCCTATTCCCTGTTCCCTTTGCTATATAATGACTAATGACAAACAACAAGTAAATGTTATCGGTGGTGGACTAGCGGGTACAGAAGCCGCTTGGCAAATTGCTCAGGCTGGAGTACCAGTGGTGTTGCACGAAATGCGACCAGTGCGACTATCCCCGGCTCATCATACTGCTGAATTGGCAGAACTAGTATGTAGTAATTCCTTTGGTGCTAAGTCAAGCGATCGCGCTGCGGGTTTGTTGCACGAAGAATTGAGACGCCTTGGTTCAATTATTATTGGCAAAGCTGATCAACATGCTGTTCCAGCTGGGGGTGCCTTAGCTGTAGACCGAGCAGTATTTAGTCGGGAATTGACTGAAACCTTAGCTAGTCATCCCCTGATCGAGTTGCAGCGGGAGGAAGTTCCGCAAATTACTACCACAGGGGTGGTAGTACTGACAACCGGTCCGTTGACTAGTCCTGCTTTAGCCCAAGACCTGCAACAGTTCACTGGTTTAGAATACTTTAGTTTTTTTGATGCCGCATCACCGATTATAGTGGGGGAATCCATCAATCGTGATATCGCCTTTATGGCATCCCGGTATGACAAAGGAGAAGCTGCTTATCTTAATTGTCCCATGAATCGGGAGCAATATCGTCACTTCTGGGAAGAACTGTGTGCAGCTCAAAAGGCGGAATTGAAAGACTTTGAGCAAGAAACTGCTAAATTTTTTGAAGGGTGCCTACCGATTGAGGAGATGGCTCGTCGCGGGGAAGATACTATGCGCTATGGTCCTCTGAAGCCAGTGGGACTGTTTGATGCCCGTAAGGGAGACTTCCGCGCTCCAGAAAATCAGCACCAGCGTCCTTATGCTGTGGTACAGCTGCGACAGGAAGATAAAACAGGTCAGCTGTGGAATATGGTCGGATTCCAAACCAATTTGCGCTGGGGTGAGCAGAAACGGGTATTTCGACTGATTCCAGGTTTGGAAGAAGCAGAGTTTGTGCGCATGGGGGTGATGCATCGGAACACGTTTCTGAATGCTCCTGAGTTATTGCAACCAACCCTACAGTTCAAAAAACGGTCTACTTTGTTGGCAGCTGGTCAATTGGTAGGAACAGAAAGTTATACAGCAGCTGCTGCGGGAGGGTGGCTGGCTGGTACCAATGCGGCGCGATTGGTATTAGGATTGGAACTGGTAACGATGCCACCCACTACGATGATGGGAGCGTTGTTTGACTTTATCAGTTCCGCATCACCTAAGCATTTTCAGCCTATGCCACCAAATTTTGGGATTTTGCCCGAATTGCCAGTGCGGATAAAGAATAAGCGAGAACGGTATGGAGCATATCGCGATCGCGCTTTGGCAGATCTTAATGATTGGTTGAGTAGGCTGCGCCTATCTGCAGCTTAAGAACTCTTATAATCCAAAAACAAAACTTTGACTTATTCTGACTCGAAGCTCCTGACTTGATATTCCTAAATTTTAGAGCTTTTAAGTGAAGGTGCAAGATATTAGAATGGGTAATGGCTTGGGAGTAATCCTAGTTACAAATTTACCATTACCCAATTTTTACAATACTGATTTTCCCGGATCTAATACCAAAAATTTAAAGTCCTGACATACATAAAGATTGCCAAATCCAAGACCACCCAGTTAGACTACCTACAATTTCATTAGATAAAGAGTTTAAACTTTTATCTATTTTTGCTCTTAAAGAGTCTAAGGATTCAAACAATTCCCAAGCCAAATCTTGTTTGAGATCTTCCCACAATCTTTCACTAGGATTAACTTCGGGA